>JANTGY010000173.1 GCA_024762695.1 Anaerolineae bacterium | reverse complement strand
ACGCTGACCGTCGGCGAACCACAGGTTGTAGACTTGGTAATCGGTAATCCGTTATCGGTGAACGGTGAGCCGAATACCGACGACCGATTACCGAACACCGATTACCAATTACCAATTACCGATTACCTTCTACGACTGGCCGCGGCGGCCGAAGGCGGCTCGGAACACCCGTTGGCGCAAGCGGTCATCAAAGCGGCTGAAGAACGAGGGGTGAATGACGTCAAGGCGGACAGTTTTGAAGCCGTTCCGGGGCATGGATTACGGGCTGAGGTAAACGGCCGTTCCGTCCTGCTGGGCAATCGTCGTTTGATGGATCGGGAGAACATTGCCCTAAATGGATTGGGGGAACGAGCGGCGGCATTGGCGGCGAACGGCCGTACCGTTGTGCACATGGCGGTTGATGGGGAAATCGCCGGCCTCATCGCCATCGCCGACGCCATTCGCCCCGCTGCCCGCGCTGCTATTGCCACCTTGCAAGCATTGGACATCGAACCCATCATGCTCACCGGCGACAACGAAGCGACGGCGCAGCAGGTAGCGGGCGAACTGGGCATTACAACCGTCATCGCCGAGGTGCTTCCCGGCGATAAAGCAGCCCAAGTGAAGGAATTGCAAGGTCAGGGGAAAAATGTGGCGATGGTCGGCGATGGCATCAACGACGCCCCCGCCTTAGCTCAAGCCAACGTCGGCTTTGCCATTGGCGCCGGGACAGATGTGGCGGTGGAAACGGCCGATGTGGTTCTGATGAAATCCAACCCGGTTGACGTGGTGACGGCGATTGAAATCAGCCGGGCCACCTTGCGCAAGATGAAGCAAAATCTGGCCTGGGCCGCCGGGTACAACCTGACTGCCATCCCGGTGGCCGCTGGGGTCTTTGCGGGGGTTGGCATCACATTACGACCTGAAATTGGCGCATTAGCCATGAGTGGCTCCTCCATCATTGTCGCCTTTAATGCCACACTGCTCAAAAGAGCGCAGTTGTCGGAGGTCGATGAGGCCAATGACAGATATAGCAAATACACGACTAACCCGGAGGATTAATATGAAACGATTTTGGTTCATCACCCTGCTTTTGCCGCTGTTGGCAGCGTGCAGCAACAATGTAGCTGAAGAGGGCGCGACGCCGCCGTTGAATGGGCCGTCTATGGTCATGTTCTACACTGACAATTGAGCGCCTTGACAAGAAATGGCGCCCATCGTGGATGGGCTAGAGCGTGAATTCGAAGGGCAGCTAAAGATTATTCGTCTGGATGCAGACGTGCCAGCTAATGAGCGGATTCAGTTGAGCTATGGGATGCGGGGACATCCGACGTTTTTGATACTGGACGAGGCAGGCGAGGTGTCGGCTCAATTTATTGGACAACAAACGGCCGTCACCCTGCGCGAAGCGATGACGGCCGTGCAGCCAACCACCAGCAACTAACAACCAACACAGGAGGTGTTTTCTCATGAAAAAAGGATCAAGACGGGCGCGGCAAGAAGCGTTACGACGTCAAAAACAAAAACAACGCATCATTTGGGGCATGGGTATCACAGGCGTGATTCTCTTGCTTTTCGGCGCGGTCATGTCGCTGCGCTCCCAATCCATTCCATCTGCCGATCCCGCCGATTCCGAAGCCATCGCCTTGGGCCGCCAGGTTTATGAAACCCAGTGCGCCAGTTGTCACGGCCTTAATCTGGAAGGGCAAGCCAATTGGCAAGAACCCAACCCAGACGGCTCTTTTCGCGGGCCGCCACACGATGAAACGGGTCATACCTGGCACCACAACGACGCCTACCTGATTGAATCCATCAGACTAGGCGGCGCGCGGTTACCGGCCAGCCAGGGTGTCAGCGCCATGCCGGCGTATGAAAATATTTTGTCCGACGAACAGATTAGCGCTGTTCTGGCCTATATCAAAAGCGAGTGGCCGACAGATATTCGCGTATCCCAGGCGCAACGTTAGGCAGGAAAATTTTTCATAAGCGACGTTGAATTCCAATCAGAACAATCAGCAAAAACCCCATCGTTGATTGTTTTTGCTGTAATCATTTTTGTGATGGGGGGTATTGGGATGGGTCATTGGCCGTCAGTCTGCCCCGCAGGCCAACGACTCTGTTGCCATTGAGGCGGATCCACTGCCAACCATTGTTGCACCCAGGACTGAACCGGAAACGGCCGTTAACAACAGCGCCCAACCCATCTGACCACCCCCAGCCACTATCCCCAGAGCCAATCCAAACACTGGGCGATCCCAATGCCTCGGTAACCATTGTTGAATTTTCTGACCACCAATGTCCTTTCTGCCGGCGATATTCACAAGAAATATTCCCGTAGTCAAATCAGGGTGGCGGTAAATTGTTGACTTATAGCGCCATAGAAAAACGATCGCTCAGATAATTATAAATTGCTGGTAACTGTACAGGTCATTCCTGCGAAGGCAGGAATCCACATCTTGGATACCCGCCTTCGCGGGTATGACAGTCGAGACACACCTGAACAGTTACAATCGCTGTACGAAATGTCAAAGTGAACACATAGTCAAGAATGGCAAAACTAGGCAAACCACAAAAAGTATTTTGATAAAAAATGCGCTAATTCGATGTGGTTTACTCAAGGAAAACAAGAGAACCATTGTTTTCCTAATTCAAATGACTTTCCCGTTTTCACCTAGCCCCTTTTTACCATTGTGAAATCGCCGGCAAATTCTTAAACTCCTGTCAAGAATGCGTAGAAATTATAATCGCCATTGATCGCAATTGGGGGACGAAAAGCTCGCCAACCAATTTCACCCTTACAAGAATTTATTTTAAACCCGCATGAATTTCTTCGAAATTCATGACTTTTCACATTCTCTCATTTCTCTGCGCAAAAAAAAATAACTCAGGAGCAGATTATTATGATTAAGCAGTGGATCAATCTCGCATTTCACAGCAACGGCCGTTTTTCCCCTAATCAACACCGTCAATTAAAACTTATCATCCCCATCTTTTTGGCATTAGCTTTAATTCTGGGGCTTTTCGCACAAACGCGCCTGGTCTTTGCGCAAGATTCAAGCGTCAGTATCACCAAAACTTTTCCCGGTGGCGACACATTCATTTCGGTTGAATCCGGCGCGCCATTCGCTTATGAAATTGCCTTTAGCTGCGCCGCCATCACGCCAGGCGAAAACTGCGACAATGCAACAATAACCGACGATTTACCACTTGAAGTCGAATATGTGTCTGCAGCCCCCTTCCCTGGCGCCAATATCGCCTATCATTCTGGTTCTCATCAGGTTACTGTAACTTTCCCGGACGGCATCGGCGCCGGTCAAGATGGGTTGAAAGATGGCGACACCGGGATTTTAACATTCCGCGTTCGTTTTCCGCCAGGGACATTGGGCAGTGTTACCGCCGACAACAGCGCTGTCATCACCGCCGACAACGCTACCCCGGCAACCAGCGGAACCATCACCGCGCAAACCTTGCCCGGTTCCTTTGAAATGACAGTACAGAAAAGTCATGCCAATACCGCTCAGGCAGGCGTTATTGATATGCCGCCATCGTTGGTATTCCAAACTGTCTACAATATCTCTGTTTGCGGCCCCGACGACATCGGCGGCATCAACCTGACAAACACCATCATCACCGACACACTTCCCGCTGAAGCCACATTCATATCAGCCGCCGATGGCGGAACCTACGATTCCGGCGGGCACACTGTCGTTTGGACGCCTGGTCTGGTGACGGTAGGCAGTTGTTTTAATACCTCGCTAACCGTTGGCTTTGATCCCGACGGCCCTGATATGACATCTGGCAATGCCGATGATCCTGTGGCCGGCAATACGGCCGTCAACGACATCCTGGTCACTGGCGATCCCGAAGACGGATCTAATTCTGTATCATTGGTCAACAGCGATTCGCTCACCTTATCGCTCCCTAGCTATGACGCTTCATTAAGCAAAAGCTCCAGCAGCCCATCCTCCTATACAGGGCGGCCGACAGAGGAACTAGCTGGCGGCCCCGTAACTTACAATATCGCCGTCAACAACACTGGCACAGTTACATTGACCAATGTCTTAGTAACGGACACTGCCCCCATCAGCCATACTGTTACCTCCATAGAAGTTGGCCCTTCAGTCGATCCGGTTAACGCCTATTACCAGGTCAGCGACAATCCCGGTGTATGGACTGCATTCCCTGGCAATCCTTACGCCGTGTCTACAACCGTTTCCGTCGCCAGCTTTGGCTTGAACCCAGGGGCCTATGTAACGGCCGTTCGCTGGGAATTTGGCGATATACCTGTAGGGGCATCGGGGGGGACGGCCGGATTCACGGCTACGCTTGACCCGGCATTAACTGCCGGAACGACACTTCAAAACTGCGCCGATATGGGCTTAATGGCCCTTAACGCCGCCACCAGTTTACTAGAATCGCACACCGCACAATCCTGCGCCGATGTGACCATTGTCGAACAACGGGCCATTCCCCGCCCCGAAAAAACTGGCAGCGGCGATTACTTCCCCGAAGAGATCATTGATTATAATCTGCGCTTCGTCAATGCCGATGTAGCCCACAACAATATAGCCGCGCCGTTTATTTTGGCTGATGTACTGCCTGAACAATTGGAAGTCGTGGTCTTCGATCCAGGCCATCCTTCCGCCGATACTCATGGTTACCGGCTGGCAGTTCCGGCAGATGATTGGTATACGTTTACGGCCGTTACCAACACCCTACCCGCCCCCGCCCCCACCGCCACCTTGCAAACAGGCTTCAACGGCAGCGACACCCTGGTAAGCTGGGAATGGGGCACGCCCTACACCCTCGCCCCCGGCGAAGAACTCATTGTTGACTTCCAGGCTCGCGTCAAACGCGGTACGCCCCCACAAACCGTCAACAACCGTTCCATCGTCATGTGGGATGGAACAACCGTAAATCCGCTTACTTGTCCTAGCGGCGACGGCCACTTACTTTACACCGATACTTTGGACGTGGACGGCGACGGCAATACCGCCGAAACCGGCTGCCAAACCAGCGACCACGCCATCAACGTCCGCGCCTTCCTTAAAATGGAATCGGAAAAATTGGTCATGGGGTCCCGCGACGGCGGCATCTGGAACAAAGACGGCTTAACCGTCCCCGGCGGCGACGTTGATTACCGTATGGTCATCACCAACGCCAGCAACATCACCGCCACCAACATTGTCGTCTACGACATCCTCCCCTACGTCGGCGACACCGGCGTCGTCAACACCATCCCGCGCCTCAGCGCCTGGCGGCCCAACATGCAAGGCCTGGACAATCCCGGCGGCCTGCCGTTAACCGTTTACTACAGCCAGGAACAAAATCCGTGCCGCCCAGAACTCATTTCCAATGGCCCTCCCGGCTGCGTTGACGATTGGTCAACCACACCGCCGACCGATTACACCAGCATTCAAGCCATCAAATTAGAGTTTTGCGATGGCGGCAACTGTCTGGAATTAGCCCCGGATGACGGCACAGGCAATGGTGGCTCCCTTGATTTTACCTGGGACATGGTCGCTCCCAATGACGCGCCTGCCGAACCCAGCCGCGCTTGGAACTCCTTTGGTTTTACAGCGACTGATGTAGGCAACACATTAAACCTGCTCCCCGCCGAACCCAACAAAGTCGGCATTCGCGTGGAATACAATCCAACCGGCGTCTCATTAGGCAACTACGTCTGGCTAGATGTAGCCGGTCAGCAAGATGATGGTATTCAACAGACTGAAGAAATTGGCGTCAATGGCGTCCGCGTAGAATTATGGGACCCAGGCGTTGACGGCATCCCCAATACCGGCGACGATATTCCCTATGATTTAGACAGCAACCCCGGCGTAGACTACCGCATCACCGGCATGGACGGCGCCGGGAATCCCGGCTATTACCTCTTCTACGATTTGCCAGATACCAACACCTACAGCTTGCGCTTCTTCCCGCCCACAGGCTACACAGCCAGCCCTGCAAATTCAACCGCCGATGACTTGGACAGCGACGGTGAATTTATTGGCGTTGACGGAACCTATGGCGCTTATCTCCAGACAGCGCCCATCACATTTACCCCCGTAATGACGGAGGATTTAACCTGGGATCAGGGCATTTGGCTCCCCACCGATTACGGCGACGCGCCCGACATCGGTTATCCAGTGCAAGCCGCAACCCAATCACCGCCAGCATTAGCCGCCCGACATGTCATTTCCACCGGTCTCCATTTGGGAACCGTGGTTGACGCTGAATTAGACGGCCAACCCCATGCCAGCGCCTGGGGCGATGATGCGACGGATGATGAAGATGGCATAACCTTTGCCCAATATATCGGTACAACGGCCCAGCCTTCAGGCGTTATGACCATCGGCGCTAACAACACGGTAAACGTTAACGCCACAGTCCCTGCCGGCGAAACCGCCTATCTCAATGCGTGGATTGACTTCAATCGCGACGGCGACTGGGATGACGCTAACGAACAAATCGCTCTCAACCGAGCCACAACAGGCGGTAGCTTTAACATAACCGCCGCCGTTCCTCCCGGGGCAACGGCCGGCACAACCTATGCGCGTTTCCGCCTTAGCACAGAGCTTAGTCTAACGCCTTATTACACGGCAATGGATGGCGAGGTAGAAGATTATGAAGTGCAGCTCATCGCTTCGCCGGTGAAATATCTGGATTCGACAACAGAAACCCACACCAGCGCCAATGATCTGGCAATTGGCGAAATTGCCCGTTACCGTCTGGAAGTCCCCCTTCCTGAAGGAAGCATGTCCAATTTTGTCATTACCGATTCGCTGCCATCCGGCTTGCAATTTGTTGATATTGGCCTGGTGACGGTCGCTTATACGGCCACGACATCAATTACTCATGACCCGATCAACGTTATTGGCGGGCCATTTAACAGTGGTACTGATCCCATATTTGAATTAGGAACCGTTACCAACAACGACAATGATGCCGACGCTGAATGGATTATTGTCGAATTTAATGCGTTGGCTGTGAATGAGTTGGGTAATCAAGATGGGGTTTCTTTGGTCAACAACTTTGACGTGACCTACGACACGTATGCGGCAACTTCTAATGACGTTACCGTTAACATCATTGAGCCTGTTTTGGCTATCAGCAAAAGCATTGAACAGCCCTTCCCGGTCGGCCCGGGGTCAACCATCACCTACACTGTCGTCATTGAGCATGATGCCAATAGTCATCATGATGCATTTGATTTAGTCATGACGGATACCCTTCCCAGCGAGTTTGATGCGGCTACTATTGCTGTAGACAGTGTAACGGCTTCAGGAACGGCCGTCCCCTCCACAGAAGTAACCGGCGGCGTTCTCTACGTCCCGGCCACAGCCGATACCGGAACCTTCGATTTACCAACCACCGCCGTCGTCACCGTCACCTTCACCGCTGACCTGGCTGCCGGATACCTTCCCGGTCATCAGATTAACAATACGGCCGGCGTCATTTGGTCTACTCTCGACGGCGCGGATCCTAACGAACGGGACGGCGGCAATCCACAGCCCGATGGTTCTGATCTGCTGGGCAGCGGCGCGTTGGACGAGTACGAAGTTGCCGACACCGTCGGCTTTAACCTGGCCGATTTTGGCGACCTGCCAGATAGTTACGGCACGCTCTATGCCAGCAGCGGCGGTCTTCAC
Organism: Anaerolineae bacterium; assembly: GCA_024762695.1. Taxonomy (GTDB): domain Bacteria; phylum Chloroflexota; class Anaerolineae; order Promineifilales; family Promineifilaceae; genus JACKCC01. The sequence goes on along the minus strand of JANTGY010000173.1, from coordinate 1,132 downwards.
TTTTTGGACGGCGCTACCTGGCTGGGCGCAAGCGTTGACGCCGATACGGATGGTCAACCGGCCAACGGCGCCAATGGCGACGACAACGATGCCGGTGGTGATGATGAAAATGGCGTTACCTTTAACACCCCCTTGATTCCGGGAACGGCCGTTAACATCAACGTAAACGCCTCCACAGCCGGCTACCTCAACGCCTGGTTCGACTGGGACAACAACGGCAGCCTGCTCGATCCGGGCGAGCGGATATTCAACGACACGGCGCTGACATCAGGCGACAACCCCCTCGTCGTCAATGTGCCAGCCGGAATTAGTCCGGCATCGCTCTACGCCCGCTTCCGCTTTAGCAGCGGCGCGGGACAAGTAACCGCCCCCACCGGACAAGCCCCTAATGGCGAAATCGAGGATTACGTCCTCATGAGCCTGGGCGACACCGTCTGGCGCGACAACGGCGCTGGCGTCGGCATAGCCAATGACGGCATAATGAACGGCAGCGAAGCCGGAATCGCCAGCGTAGACGTTGAGCTATACCGCGCCGACCAAACGCCGGGAACCGACACGCCTCTGGACACCGACACCACCGATGGCAGCGGCAACTACTTCTTCTACGGCTTGCCTCCTGGCGACTACATCGTCCATATCCCGGCTGCCGAATTTGGCGCTTCCGCCACATTGGAGGGACTAGCCTCCTCTGCTGGCGCCGGCAATGCCAACAACAATAACAACCAGGATGCTGACGAAAACGGCGTAGACGAGGCCAATCCGCCCGCCAACGGCGTTTCCTCTGCCTCCACAACGTTAACGCCGGGAACAGAACTGCAAAATAACGGCAACAGCAACCCCACGATTGACTTTAGTTTTGTCGAAGTGGATTGGGGCGATTTACCAGCCACCACCCTGTTAGCCGACGACGGCCCGCGCCACTTGCTTGACGGCGCAACCTATCTTGGGGCCGGCGTAGATGCCGATGTGAACGGCCAACCCCATGCGGCCGCCACTGGCGACGATGGCGATGGCAATGATGACGAAACCGGCGTTGTCTTCCTTAATCCGCTTGTTCCTGGGCGGAACGCTGACATTCAAGTCACCGCCAGCACAGCCGGCTACCTCAACGCCTGGATTGATTACAATGGCA
>JANTGY010000172.1 GCA_024762695.1 Anaerolineae bacterium | reverse complement strand
TCCCGGTCAGGCTGAATGCGGCAGCGTCCATTTCGCGCCCAACAGTGAGCGGGATTATGATTGGGGGAACGGCCGTCGCGTTCTCAGCGGCTGCGACAATTGGCTCAACTTCCCCCAATTGGACGGCGCCCCCCGTCGTGTCAACTGCCAGGAATGGGGTAACGGGGATACCCGCCAGCATCATCTCTGGTGGCTGGGACACCTGCCTCATGTCGTCGGCAAAACCGGCGGCATTGCCAACAATTGGTGGCAGTACATCACCAATCCTAATTTAGTGCGCTAAGACATCTAAAAAAACGCGAATTGTATTACTTGTCACGTAACAAGTAATACAATTCGTTGCTATTTAAAAATGAAGACCCCGCTTTTCCTTGCAAAAAAGCGGGGCCTTCTGGCTTATAGGGAGCGTGTAGCCGTGCAGACTACTGACTCACACTCGACTTGATTCGTAAAGAGATGCTTTAATCTGCATCATCTCGCGGCGGGCAGAGGGATCTTTTTCAATCAGGGTTGAAATCTTATCATGACCGTACATGACGGTTGTATGATCGCGGTTGCCCAATTTGGCCCCAATTTGCGGCAGCGAGGCGTTCGTTTCCGTGCGGGAGAGGTACATGGCAATTTGGCGAGGGAAGGCGATGACGCGCGCGCGGCTGTTGCCTACCAATGCCTCGTCGGTGACGTTGTAATGGTCGCAAACTGCTTCGATAACGCGATCCACGGTGACTTTTTGCGGGCGGCGTACTAAATCGGCCAGGGCCATGTTGATGAGTTCTTCGTCAATCTGATTGCCCGATAAATGTGCATAGGCCATCACTTTGTTTAGCGCTCCTTCCAATTCCCGGATGCTGTGGCGCACATGGTGAGCGATGAGGTCAAACGCATATTCGGGCACTTGCCAGTTCATCGTTTCCGCTTTGGTTTGTAAGATGGCCTTGCGCGTTTCCTCGTCGGGCATTTGAATGTCGGCCATCAAACCCCATTCAAAGCGGGATTGCAGCCGTTCTTCCAGTGTCACCATCGCTTTGGGGGCGCGGTCGCTGGAGATGACAACTTGTTTGCCCTGGCTGTGCAGTTCGTTGAAGGTGTGGAACAGTTCTTCCTGCGTGCTTTCTTTGCCGGCGATGAATTGGATGTCGTCAATCATCAGCACGTCTGGCGTGCGGTAGCGCTCGCGGAAGTCGGCCATCTGCTTTTTGCGGATGGACTGCACCAAATCGTTGGTGAAGGTTTCGGAGGAGATGTAGAGGACGGTACGGCCGTCTCGCCGACAACGATGACCAATCGCATGAAGCAAATGGGTCTTGCCCAGTCCCACGCCGCCATAAATGAAAAGCGGGTTGTACGTCTGCCCCGGATTCTCGGCCACCGACAGGGCGGCGGCGTGCGCCAATCGATTGCTGCCGCCGACGACAAAATTGGGGAAGGTGAAGCGTTGATTGAGACTGCCCGCGCCGTTCAGTGAGGCAGTAACGGGTTTGGCTGGGGCCGGGGCGGGCGGTTCTTGTGTGGGGTCTTCTTTTTCCAGCGTTTGGGCCGGGGCGATTAGTTCATCTGACCAAACGACAAAGCGAATGGCGCAGCGTTGGCCGATGATGGCTGAAAGGGTGCGCAAAATGGTGTCGCGCAGTCGGTTTTCTAGCCAGTCTTTCGCATAATCATTGCGCACGCCAATCACGTATTCATCATTTTCAAATGATAAAAGTCGCGCATCTTTGAGCCAGGTGTTAAAAGTGGCCCGCGTCATTTGTAGTTCGAGTTCGCCTAGCGCAGCTTTCCAAGCCGCTTCAGGAGACAGATTTTTAGATGGCGCTTTTTTGAGTGACGCTTTTTCTAGTGACATAGCAATACAAGTCCTGATGAATAGGTGCGTGTTTAGAGAACGGCGTAAACCGCAGGTACAGCAAAAAATTTTTTGAAATGGGGTGTTGTCGCCCAAGTATTTTTGACGCTTGAGGTCCCTCTGCCCAATCGCGTCATGTTAATCAAAGTCGCGGCTTTTGCGATGGCAAAAACTTCTGTTGCTGACTTAGATATGAGGTTTATAGTTTGAAAAAAATTGTGTCCATGTGAGAAGCAATGGTCTAAAAAGTTTAACAAATGGCGCGCAAATTCGCAATGGGAAATGGCGATTTTTGCCTTAAAAGTTTGGAAGTTTTTAGAGTTCGATAACCTTAAAAAATTGCAATTTTTTAAGGTTAGGGGGTTGACACGGCTTCCCGCTCCCCAGTTATGGGGTTGTGGTAGGCGCCAACCCTGTATTTGTGGGGAACGCCTGTTCTTAATAGGGGGATAGGTGTTTGAGGAATGCAGTAACGGCCGTTAATTTAACAGGTTGTTAATACAAGAAGATGTATTAGGCCCAAAATATGGGGAATTAGTTTATTTCGGGCTTGATTCGCCAATATGGACAAGTCGAAAACAGGTTGCTATAATCGTGAATATTGTGAAATTGTATTTCATATTGTGAAACATGGTTCTGATGGGAAGGGATCCGTATGCCCCACAACAAGCCATATCCGGGCACGCAGGCAGTCATCCGCGCTCTTTCGCTGTTGAAAGCCTTTGATGATGCGCGCCCCGCCTGGGGGTTGACAGAATTGTCTGAAGCTGTTGGCCTCAACAAGACGACGACGTTCCGTTTGCTCACGGCGCTGGAAAGCGAAGGAATGGTGGCCCGCAATCCGCAAACCGACACTTATCAATTGGGAACGGCCGTCATCACTTTGGGGGGATACGCCTTACGCACCAACGATTTACGCACAATCTGTCAACCAGAACTCAAAGCGCTGGCCGCCGCCGCTCAGGAGACGGCCGCTCTCGAACTGCTCACCGGCGCCGAAACGCTCATCCTCGATGAAATAATGGGCGACCGGGTAATGAGTGGGGGGCAGGCCATTGGCACACGCTGGGCGGCCCACACGACCTCAACCGGTAAAGCGATGTTGTCTCATTTGTCCCCAGCGGAATTACGAGAGATTTTGCCCGCGCCGCTGCCCGCTGCCACCCCGCACACCATCACTGAGTGGGACGCCTTGATTGCCGACCTCAAAAATACGCAAGAACGGGGGTACGCCGTCGCCAACCAAGAATTGGAAGTAGGATTGGCGGCTGTAGGCGCCCCTTTATTTAATTATGACGGCGAGGTTGTCGCCGCCATTAGTTTGGCCGGCCCCAATAGCCGAGTGACGCCCGACCGCATCCCGCAGTTGGGTCAACTAGTCTGCGAAGCGGCACGGCGTATTTCCATTCGTTTAGGGTGGCAGCCATAAAATAGATAATTCAGGGAGGAGGAGCTTTCTGTGTCCAAAAGAAAACGCAAATCAAATTTATCGACAGCCCCGGCCGCAAATGCCAGCCCGCGCGCATCCGGTTATCGTATGTTTACCGACGCGCAGTTGGATGAGATTCATCACGCTTCGCTGGAGATTTTGCGACGCACCGGCGTGCGGGTTTATGAGAGCGAGTCGCTGGAATTATTGAAGAGCGCCGGTTGTTTTGTCAGCGATGAGAATCTGGTGAAGTTTCCGGCGGCGGTGATTGAGAATGCGCTGCAAGACGCGCCTTCGCGGGTGGTATTGTGCGGGCGCGACGGCCGTCCCCGCCTTTACCTGGAAGGACACCGCACCTATTTTGGGACTGGCTCCGACCTGCCCAACACACGCGATTTGGAGACAGGGGAAAGACGGCCGTCTCTCCTCACCGACGTCGAAAATGCTGTCAAGCTGGCCGACGCCCTGCCCAATCTCGATTTCGTCATGTCCATGGCCTTGCCTTCCGACGTTGCCATCGAGACATCCGACAGGCGCTCATTCAAAGCGATGGTAGAGAATACCGTCAAACCGCTCGTCTTCACCGCCTGGGACGAGGACGGATTGGCCGACATCATCAAAATGGCCGAGGCGGTTGTGGGCAGCCCGGAAAAACTGGCCCTCAACCCATTCTTGCTGGCCTATTTGGAGCCAACTTCGCCGCTGCAGCATTCGGAAGATGTGTTGCGCAAAGTGTTGCTGATGGCCGATCACGGGCTGCCCTTCGTCTACTCGCCAGGGCCGGTAGAAGGGGCCTCTGCGCCGGTCACATCGGCGGGCAGTCTGGCGCTGGCTAACGCCGAGATTATGAGCGGCATCGCCATTGCCCAACTGCGGCGCAAGGGGACGCCAGTCGTTTGGGGCTGCGGCAGTGGGCCGCTGGATATGAAGACGACGGTCGCCACTTACACCAGCCCCGAATTTATGAAGCATTGCATGGCGCTGTCGGAGATGGCCCACTATTACTACCATTTGCCTGTGTGGGGCTTCTCCGGCTGTTCCGATTCGAAGCTGCCCGATATGCAAGCCGGCATCGAGAGCGCGTTGTGGATTTTGTGGACGGCGCTCAGCGGCGCCAACCTGATCCATGATGTCGGCTACATCGAATCCGGCTTGACCTGTTCGCTGGAAATGATGGTGGTTTCCGATGAAATCATCAGTTTTGTGAAGCAGTTGATGGCTGGCATTCAACTGACGCCGGAAACATTGGCCTTACATGTTATTGATGAGGTTGGGCCGGGCGGCGAATATCTGACGTCTGACCATACGATGAATCATTATCGGGATGTATGGTATCCACGCCTGTTTGACCGGCGGTCGTATGAATCATGGCAAGAGGTGGGCGAGCCAACGGCCGTTAAAACAGCCCGCCAAATCGCCCAGGAAATCATCGCCACCCACAAGCCAGAACCGATTTCAGAGGATGTGCGGCAGGCATTGCAAACCATCATTGACGAAGCCGCTGCCCGTGTTGGGGTGTCGAATTAAAAAGGGAAGTTACACAGAGTTACGCAGAGGACACACGGAGATTCACAGAGAGAACAATGAGAAAACCTTCTTTACTAACTTTTTCTCTTCTTCCTCTCTGCGTATCTCTGTGTTCCTAATTATTATTTGGAGGAACCTATGAACGAAACATTATTTGAAGCAATGAAACAGAGCATCATTGATGGCGAGGCCGAGGACGCCGAACGGTTAGCCAATCAAGCGGTGGCCGAAGGGGTTGACCCGTTGGAGGCGATCAACAAGGGGTTTGTCCTCGGCCTGGATGATGTGGGCGAGCAGTTTGGCTGCGGCGAGATGTTCTTGCCGGATTTGGTATTGGCGGCGGAAGCGATGAAAACGGCCGTTGCCATCCTCGAACCCGAACTCGCCAAAAAAGGCACAGCCAGAGAAATCTTGGGCACAGTCGTCATGGGCACAGTCGAAGGCGATATTCACGACATCGGCAAAACCCTGGTGGCGACGATGCTCTCCGCCAGCGGTTTCAAGGTGTACGATTTGGGCGTTAACGTCGCCATCGGCGCCTTCGCCGAGAAAGCGCGCGAAGTGGGCGCCGACATCGTAGGCGTTAGCTCGTTGTTGACGACGACGATGGTGCGGCAGCGCTTCGTCATCGAAGCGTTGGACGACATGGGCCTGCGTCCCCAGGTTAAAGTGATGGTCGGCGGCGCGCCCGTGACCCGCGATTGGGTTGCCGAAATCGGAGCCGACGGCTATAGTGAAGACGCTATCGGCGCTGTCGCTGTGGCGAAGCGCCTGGTTGGGAAATAAGGAGCCTAAGCCAATGAATGGCAACATCAAATCTATCACAGACCCCCGACTGAGCCTCGACATTCTCAGCCAGGACGATGTGCAGCGTCTGCACACCGCCACCCTCGAAATTATTGAAAAAACGGGCGTCCGTTTTCCATCCAAAAGCGCGCTGGAAATTTGGGAAGCGCATGGCGCGACGGTGGATCATGACAGCATGATCGTCAAAGCGCCCGGCCATTTGATTGAGGAGGCTCTCAAAAAAGCGCCGCCCGCCTACGATTTGGCCGCCCGCAGCCCGGAACAAGATTTGCCGCTGGATGGCAACCACGTTTTTGTGGGCACCGACGGCTGCGGCGTGGAAGTGATGGACTTGTACACAGGCCAACGACGTCGTTCTCGTTTGCAGGATGTGGGCGAAATTGCCCGCGTCGCCGATTATTTGCCGGAGGTGGGCTTCCATTGGGTGGCCGTGTCGGCGCAGGATTACCCGCCGGAATCGCGCGGTCTGCATGAGCTGCTGGCGATTTGGCAAAACTCGACCAAGCATGTGCAGACGGAGAGCGTCTACTCGATTGCGGAGGCGAAGGCGGCGGTGGAAATGGCAACGGCCGTTGCCGGGAGCCGTGAAGCGTTACGTAAGCGGCCCGTCCTCTCCATCATGCAATGCACCGCGCCGCCGCTGGGGCAGGATGGCGGCAGCATAGACGCGGCTCTAATTGCCGCCGAAGCCGGTTTGCCCACCGGTTTTATGACAATGGCCTCCTGCGCCTCCACCGGGCCGGTTACGCTGGCCGGCAATTTAGCGGTGGGCAACGCCGAAGTCATCAGCGCGTTGGCGCTCATCCAATTGGCCTATCCTGGCGCGCCCGTCTTTTATGCGGCGGCGCAAACGGCGATGGATTTACGCACCGGCGCTTACACCGGCGGCGGCCCGGAAGATTTCTTGTTTGGCGCGGCCACCAACGTCCTGGCTGACTTCTACAATGTGCCCCTTTCGATGGGTTCCTTCGCCACCGGCGCTAAAGAGCCAAATTGGCAGGCGGGCATTGATAACAGCATGTCCACGTTCATGGCTTCGATTGCTATGTCCGACATGCTGTTGGGCGTGGGCTTGCTGCACGGCAGCCGCATCTGGTCGTATGAGCAGATGTTGATGGACTGCGAGATTTTCGACATGGTGCGGCAAGTGATGGCCGGTATTGTGGTGGATGAGGCCAGTTTGGCGCTGGATGTGATTGGCAAGGTGGGGCCGGGCGGCAATTTCCTGGCCCAAAAGCACACGCGCCGCCATATGCGGCAGTTGTGGCTGCCCAAGTACATGGATCGCCGCCCCTACAATGTGTGGGAAGAGCAGGGGGATGGCGCGCGCGATTGGGCCAATGCTGAAGCGCGCCGCATCCTGGAAACGCACCAGCCGGAGCCGTTGGATGCGGGATTGGCGGCTGAGTTGAAACGGATGATTAAAAGTGTGGAGACGGCCGTACCAGCGTAACCGTAATCAGTAAGCAGTAATCCGTAATCCGTAATCCGATTACTGATCACGGTTTACGGATTACTAAAAAGAGAAAATCATGCAACCCAAATTAAAATTACTCGCCCCGGAACTGACGCAGCGGATTTTGGATGAAGCGTTCCAACTGCTGTTGTCGCCGGGGGTTAAAGTGCAGTCGGAAGAGGCTAGAGACTTGCTGGCGGCGGCGGGCGCTGAAGTGGATGAGGCCAATGAGGTCGTCACCATCCCGGAAAATGTGGCCCGCGAAGCGTTGGCAACCGCGCCCAGCCAATTTTATTTGTACAATCGGCACGGCGAGCCAACCGTCCAGTATGGCGGCGACGCGGTGCATTATGATCCCGGTTCATCAGGCGTCAACATTTTGGATCCGGAGACACTGGAACACAAACCGGCCAAAACGAAAGACCTGGTGCGTTTAATCAAGGTGGCCGAAATGCTGCCCCAATATGATGCCCAGTCAACGGCCGTTGTTTGCAACGAAATCCCTAAAGAGATCGGCGATCTGTACCGGCTGTATCTGGTCCTTTTGCACTCGACCAAACCCATCGTCACCGGCGCGTTCTCTAACGAAACGACCGAGACGATGATTGACATGCTGGCGATTTTTGCCGGGGGCCGCGCGGCGTTAGCCGAGAAGCCGCAGGCCATTTTCGACGTGTGCCCTTCGCCGCCGCTCATCTGGAGCAGCTTTGGCGCCGAAAACCTGATGATGCTGGCTCGCGCTGGCGTTCCGGCGGAAATGGTCTCCATGCCGTTGGCGGGCGCGGCGTCGCCGGTGACGTTGCTAGGCTCGGTGGTGCAGCACGCCGCCGAATGTCTTAGCGGCATCACGATTCATCAGTTGGCGCAGCCGGGGTCGCCCATCGTTTGGGGCGGCGCGCCGGCCATTTTTGATATGCGCTACGGCACAACGCCGATGGGCGCGGTGGAAACGGCGATGCTTGACGCCTCGTATGCCCAGGTGGGCAAGCTGTTGGGTTTGCCGACGCACACTTATCTGGGAGCCAGCGACGCCAAGATTGGGGATTATCAGGCGGGGTTGGAGAGTGGGGTAACGGCCGTGCTCGGCGCCTTAGCCGGTATCAACATGATTTCCGGGGCCGGGATGCTCGACTTTTTGGCCTGCCAAAGCCCGGAGAAGCTGGTCATGGATGCCGAAGCGATTGCGATGGCCAAACGGCTGCTGAACGGCGTTGAGGTACAGACGGACACGTTGGCGACGGCGCTATTTGCCGGAATCAATTTTCAGGGCGATTTCCTGAAACAAAAAATCACGCGCAAATTGTTCCGCAAGGAGCAGTATTTGCCTTCGGCGGTGATTGATCGCGGCTCGATTCGCACCTGGCAGGCGGAGGGCAAGCTGGATGCGTTTGCCCGCGCTAAAGTTAGAGTGGATGCGTTGATTGCGGGGTATGAACGGCCGTCTATCCCCGCCGAACAAGAACAAGCCCTACAACAGATGATGACTCGCCTGGCGGCCGAAGCGGGCATGGACAAGCTGCCGTCTTTGGAATGATGATGTTGGATAATTGAATGGCTTGAAAGGGATTAGCAGTTAGAGATTAGAGACTAGAGATTCATCCAATCTCCACTCTCTAATCCCCAACAAGAAAGGAGGAGATATTATTAGCCGCTCGTAGTTAGCCACGTAGTCTTCGGAGTGGCGTCATCCAACGGTACTCCGTCGCTGAACAGCGCGACTGCGTACCTT
>JANTGY010000171.1 GCA_024762695.1 Anaerolineae bacterium | reverse complement strand
AAGATGTTATCTTGCCCGGACAAGTTAACAACTTGTCCTACATTTATAGAGGAGAAGATGGATTCCCGCCTGCGCGGGAATGACGGCAAAATGGGACGACTGAAAAACCGTGTAAACAAACGCCAAACGGTTGCCAATTTAACTCATTAGGCCGATAATTAGTCGGGGCGTTGCTGTATATTAGCGTCCCCTAAAACCACTTATTTCCATTACTAGTTTGGCCCAATCGCCAGCCCATTTTATGTGGCGATTGCCAAATTATTTACATTAAGGAGATTTACAATGTTAAGAAAATCTGTAAAAGTCGCCGTCACTGGGGCTGCTGGAAACATCGGTTACGCTATGTTGTTCCGTCTGGCATCCGGTGAAGTTTTTGGGCTAGACACCAAAATTTCACTGCATTTGCTAGAAATTACTCCCGCTTTGCCTGCTTTGAACGGGGTTGTAATGGAACTCAACGACTGCGCCTTTCCTCTTTTGGAAAACATCGTCGTTACTGACGACCCGGAAGTCGCCTTTGATGGCGTGAATTGGGCCATTTTAGTGGGCGCCAAACCGCGCGGCAAGGGCATGTTACGCGGCGATCTGATCCGTGAAAACGGCCCTATCTTCACGGGGCAGGGTAAAGCGCTGGACAAAGCGGCTGATGATGTTCGTGTGATTGTCGTGGGCAACCCGGCGAATACGAATGCGCTCATCGCTATGAACAACGCCAAGAGTATTCCCAACGAACGGTTTGCCGCGTTAACGAATTTGGACCAAAATCGCGCGTATTCCCAATTAGCAGCGAAGGCGGGTGTGCCGGTTACGGCCGTTTCCAACGTCACCATCTGGGGCAACCATTCCGCTACCCAGTTCCCCGATTTTGAACACGCCAAAATCAACGGCAAACCCGTCACCGAAGTCATTACCGACCATGAATGGCTGCGCGGTGAATTCATTACCACCGTCCAGAAGCGGGGCGCGGCCATCATCCAGGCACGCGGCGCTTCTTCGGCGGCTTCGGCGGCCAATGCGGCGCTGGATCACGTGAAGAACATGGAAAAGGCCACGCCAGAAGGGGATTGGTTCTCCTGCGCCGTGCCATCGGACGGCAGCTATGGTATTGATGAAGGGCTGATCTTCTCTTTCCCCATCCGCAGCGACGGTGAAGGTGGCTACAGCATCGTGCAAGGGCTGGCAATGAGCGATTTTGCCCAAGAGAAAATCGCCGCAACATTAGCTGAACTGCGCAGTGAAAAGGAAGCGGTCGCTGATTTACTGTAATCCATCGGCTGTTGGACACGATTTGATTGAGAGGGGCACACTAAACTGTGCCCCTCTTTGCTAAATGAGGCTCATGAATCCATTAAAAGACGCAAAACAAGAATGGGAAAAGAGCGTGGTTAAGCCAACGTTAGCCCGCTTCCCGGAACGACGCGAATCATTCCAAACACGCTCTGATATCCCTATCGAGCGGCTGTATGTTCCCCAAGACCCTGACCCCGATTATGCCGACCAGCTTGGTTTCCCTGGCGCGTTTCCGTTTACGCGGGGCGTTCAGCCGACGATGTACCGCGGCCGTTTTTGGACAATGCGCCAATACGCGGGGTTTGGCACGGCCGTTGAGTCCAACGCACGCTATAAATTTTTGCTGGCACAGGGCCAGACCGGGCTGTCCGTCGCCTTCGATTTACCCACCCAAATCGGCTACGATAGCGACGACCCGATGGCGTTGGGCGAGGTGGGCAAGGTGGGCGTCAGCATCCCCAGCCTGGAAGATATGGCCCTTTTGTTGGATGGTATTCCGTTGGATAAGGTCAGCATCAGCATGACGATTAACGCCCCGGCGGCCATTTTACTGGCGATGGTCATCGCTGTCGCTAAACGGCAGGGCGTAGCGATGAATCAACTGCGCGGCACGATTCAGAATGACATCCTCAAAGAGTACATTGCCCGTGGTACCTACATTTTCCCGCCCCAACCCTCGATGCGGCTGATTACGGATGTGTTTGACTTTTGCGGTCGTGAGATTCCGCGCTGGAATACAATTTCGGTGTCAGGATATCATATTCGAGAGGCCGGGAGTACGGCCGTGCAAGAAATAGCTTTCACTTTAGCCAACGGCATCGCTTACGTCCAGGCGGCCATAGACGCCGGGCTGGATGTGGACAAGTTTGCCCAACAAATCTCCTTCTTTTTTAACGCCCATAATAATTTTTTGGAAGAAGTCGCCAAATTCCGCGCCGCCCGCCGTCTATGGGCCAAAATTATGCGTTACTGGTTTGGCGCCAAAAATCCCAAGAGTTGGCGTTTACGCTTCCATACACAGACGGGCGGCAGTACGCTCACCGCCCAGCAGCCGGAGAATAACGTGGTGCGGGTGACGATGCAGGCCCTGGCGGCGGTGATGGGGGGGACGCAGAGTTTACATACAAACGGCCGTGACGAAGCCCTGGCTCTCCCAACTCAAGAAGCGGCCCAAATCGCTCTCCGCACCCAGCAAATCATCGCCCACGAAAGCGGCGTCGCCGACACGATTGATCCGCTGGCCGGTTCCTACGTTATCGAAAAGCTGACCGATGAATTGGAAGAACGGGCCACGCAATATCTGGACGCCATCAGCGACATGGGCGGCGTGTTGGCGGCCATCGAAACCGGCTATATCCAACAAGAAATTCAGGAAGCGGCCTATCGCTTCCAAAAGGATTTAGACGAGAAGAAAGAAATCGTCGTTGGCGTCAATCGGTTTGTTCAAGAAGAAGAATCAAGTATCGAAATGATGAAACTTGATCCGGCAATCGAAGCAATGCAGCAACAGCGGTTGGCTGATTTGCGCGCCCATCGTGATAATGCCAAAGTTGCCGAACTGCGCGGTCATCTGGAAACGGCCGCTCAATCCAACGAAAATCTCATGCCCCTTTTCATTACCTGCGTCGAAAACAATGTCACTTTGGGCGAAATTGCCCACACGCTGCGCGGCGTATGGGGCGAATACAAACCGAGTTTTGAAATATAAGACTAAAACGTAAAGCGTAAAACGTATAATGCGATGAATTCCGTTTTACGTTTTACGTTTTACAAATTAGGAGCCTCATGATCAAAAAAATCTCACACATCGCCGTTGTTGTGCCTAAACTGGAAGAAGCGATGACCTTTTGGGTAGACGCCTTAGGTTTAACGCTGGATCATGTCGAGCATGTGGAAGCCCAGGGCGTTGACGTAGCTTTTTTGCCTTCTGGCGAGAGCGATATTGAGCTGCTGCGTCCGGTTGACGAGGAGAGCGGCGTGGCTCGCTACTTGCAAAAACGCGGTCCAGGGATGCACCATATTTGCTTTGAAGTGGATGATATTGAAGCGACGTTGGCACGCTTGAAAGCGCACAACATCCCGCTTATCAATGAGGAACCGACATTTGGCACGGGCGGCAAGAAAATCGCCTTTGTTCATCCTAAAGGAACGGGCGGCGTCTTGGTCGAATTGTATGAATTGACGCCAGACGAACCGGCGCGTCGCCTGGAACGGATGGATGCAATGCGTCATCGATTGACTGAAGGGCGGCGGGTTTATGCCCAGGGTGTGCGCGCTTTCTTTGCGGGGTTGCGATACGGCCGTAACGAAGAAGAATAATCCAGCTCCAAAATCATGACATTTGTCATCTTTACACGTCTCACAGAGATATGCTAGGATATTTGTATAAAGCTACCGCATCTTTCCGGTGAATTGTTGTGAACCAAATGATTGAGGTGAACATGACAAACTTAGCAGGTACGCCCCAGGGATACCCTAGTTGTCGAATTTGATTGAACATCAAGCGCTCACACCAACACCTCAATGCGTTAGCTTTTTTCTTTATCACTTTCGATGATTTTTTGTAGGATGTAGCGTTATCCAGGGTAAAGCGTCGCAAAGCTTTACCCGGCAAGGAGGCGATCTATTGTCCGAACTACTATCATTAGCAAGCTTGCTCTAGTTAGAAAAAACGGGAGATTGGCATCAGTCCAATCTCCCGTTTCCATTTGGCATAGAAATCCGATTTCTCAAAGAAATCGGACTTCTAGTTTCATTGCAGATACGCCAACTCTTCTTCCACAATTTTCACAACCAACGCATCCAGCGATGACACTGTGTAATCAGACACCTCAAAATCAGTTTCCGTGCCGGTGGAGCCGGGGCCGTCAGAGCCATAAGTGAGGAAAATAAAGCGGCCGCCTGTCGTTTGGGCCAACTGCCGGAAAATGTATTCCCCTTGCGAATCTAAACCGCTGCTGGCGATGGGGTAAATTTTAATGCCGCGTTCGGCCGCTTCCAGCATTTCGACCGCGTAGTGGTTTTGTTGGCCGTAATCCAGATGGGGTGGGGCGTCGGCCACCAGGAAGATGAGGCTGACTGTCTCTTCGACGCGCCATTCCGGCTCATGGACGGCTTGTGAGAGCGCTTCGTTTAAATCTTCGGGGTAATCGCCGCCGCCGTCGGCGTAAACGGTATCCAAATCGGCGGCGAATTCTTCCACATGAGGCGTGAAGTCAAATGTGCGGGCTACATAGGCATCGCCCCGGTCGCGGTAAGTGACCATGCCAAAGCGGACGTCGGGTTGGCTGGGTAAGGCGTCAATCTGGGCCGAGATGGCGCGGATGTTTTCTTTGAGTTGATTGATCTCATCGGCCATGCTGCCAGTGGCGTCTATCAGGAACAGCACATCGAGCCGGGTTCCGGCTTGCTGTTGGCCGGCAGCGGGATGGGTCACGATCCATTCGCGTTGGGAGCCGCCTGTGGAGATGATGAAGGATTCGGTTGCGCCGTTGACTTGGACGTTAACGTTGTAAGCATCGGCCTGGGTTTCTAATGCGCGGGGGAAAAAGTAGGCACGGCCGTTACTATGCGTTCTCAGTACAGCAATTTCCTGCCCATTGGCCTCAATCCCGATGCGCGCCCCCAGAACAGGGTTGCCCTGGCTGTCCTGCACGATGATTTGGTGACGTTCGCTCACATCTACGCGGAGGACGGCCGCGCCGCTGTACGCGCGCAGGTAAAGCAAATAGTCATCCCATTGGGCGTTATCATCCACTTCGCCAGCGGTGAGGCGGCTGTTTTGGTCAAGAGATAGATCGTCGGCGCTAGTTGTGGCGGGTTCGGCGCGATCAGACGGTTCGCCCTCCCCGTCAATCGCCATAGATGCGGCGGCATCTGTGTCGGCGACGACAATTGATTCTTCTTCGGCGGCCGGTTCTTCAACGACTACTTCAGTAACGACGCGGGTAACTTCGACTTTACGGCCGTCTTCGGGCGGGTCTGGCGGTTCGTCGCCGCCCCGTTCGCTGCCGGAAGCCATTTCGGGAACAGTTACGCCCTCGTCAACGGGGCTGGCTTCTTCAGAAGCAGGCTCAGCGCCGCCGCAAGCGGCGAGCGCCATCATAACCAACAGGAATAAAGTAAGCATTAAAATCAGGCGTTTGGCAGTCATTATGATCCTCCGGGATAGGGTTTGAAGTTAGTCATGCAAATAAGACGTTGGCACGGCCGTTTTGGTTCCCTCGCTCGCGTTCGTCCGCTTGCTACTTCCCCCTGCCTGTGATACGATTTTATCATTATTGCATATTCATAATCAGGCTTCATTCATTAGACATTGTCTTAACGACAATGGTTTAATCAGCGTGTTGGCAACCGGATACTTTCATAATAATCATTGGCAATGCGATGCTGAATATATAATTGATAGATATGATTTTTTACGCGTAAACTTGGCTTTCTGCCCTAAAAGTATACTTTCTCGCTCGTTGTCGTCCTTGGCAATCCAGAGAAGTAGTTGAATCCTAGTTGTCAAAACGTTCATTCTATCAATTAGTCGCCGAACGTAGCTGTCGAATACGGTTGACTTTGGGTGAATATGCAAAAGCGTATTCGCCTTTTTTGTTGCCTGATTGTCATTATACGTTTCATCATTGTTTAGAAAAGGGTTCATTATGAGCTTTAGTATAGAGTTTGTTTTTCGATTGATTGGAGCCGTTGTTGGGGCCGTCGGAGCCAGCATTGGCGGTTTTCGCTTTGCCCAATGGTTAGGTATTACCTCAGATGTTTATGTTATTGTTTTTGGATTAGTGGGTTTTCTTGGTGGACTAATTCTGACGCCGTTTTTAACAACGCGCCCGATACGCTCTATTCGTCGAGAATTATCGCAGATGACGGCCGGGCGGCTGACTGCAATTGTGGCCGGGATTTTTCTGGGATTGGTTGCCGCCGCTTTGTTATCGCTTCCGCTCTCGCTGCTGCCTGCGCCTTTTCGTCAGATTATGCCGCTGGCAACGGCCGTTATCTTTTGTTACTTAAGCGTCATCATCTTGACAACGCGGCAAAATGATTTTCAGGCTTTGTTTAGCAGCTTTCGCTCCGGCTCAGCGCCAGAAGGCGGGGTAGATAAGGGGAGTGAATCGTTTGTTTTGCTAGATACCAGCGTCATCATAGACGGCCGTATCGCCGATATCAGCAAAACCGGATTCATTCAGGGCACGCTGCTCATCCCTAACTTCGTGCTGCTGGAACTTCAGCATATCGCCGACAGCGCCGACGCCATGCGCCGTAATCGGGGCCGGCGCGGCCTGGAAGTGTTAAGCTTGTTGCAGAATGAAGCGCCCATTCCCACCCGGATTACCGATATGGATGCCTCTGAGGTGCGCGAAGTAGACAGCAAGCTCGTCTCGTTGGCTCGGCATCTGCATTGTCCCATCATGACCAATGATTACAACCTGAACCGCGTCGCTGAGATTCAAGGTGTGCGCGTCCTCAATATCAATGATTTAGCCAACGCCGTCAAAGCAATTTTCTTGCCGGGTGAAGAGTTACAGGTCAAAATCATTCAGGAAGGGCGTGAATTAGGACAAGGCGTTGGTTATTTGGAAGATGGGACGATGGTGGTAGTGGAAGACGGCCGTCGGCTTATCAACTCCACTCGCAGCGTTACCGTTACCAAAGTATTGCAAACCGCCGCCGGCCGTATGATTTTTGCCAAACCCTAAAATATAAGGACTGAGGGATGAGGACTGAGTGAAACTATGTCTCTAAAAATCTACAACGTTTTAACCCGTAAAAAAGAAGAATTTACGCCGCTGACGCCAGGTAAAGTCAACATCTACGTTTGCGGCCCGACTGTATACGATAATTCCCACATCGGGCATGGCAAAACCTATGTCAGCTTCGATGTTATCGTCCGCTACCTGCGCTACAGTGGCTACGATGTTCTCTATGTGCAAAACATCACCGATGTCGGCCACATGCTGGATACCGGCGAAGACCGTATTTTGAAAAAAGCGCGCCAGCTTTCGGCCGGCCCCATGCAGGTGGTAGAAACCTACACGCGCCGTTATTTTGAGGATATGGACGCGCTAGGCGTACAGCGACCGGATATCAGCCCCCGCGCCAGCGGCCATGTGCCCGAACAAATTGCGATGGTGAAAACGCTGATCGAGAAAGGCCACGCCTATGAAGTAGACGGCTCGGTCTATTTTGACGTCTCGTCCTATCCAGAATATGGTAAGTTAAGCGGTCGCATCATCGAGGATTTGGAGGGCGGGGCGCGCATCGCCGTGCGCGAAGAGAAGCGGCATCCCGCCGATTTTGCCCTGTGGAAGAAAGCTGACCCTGAACACATTTTGCGCTGGGACAGCCCCTGGAGCGACGGCTATCCGGGCTGGCATGTGGAATGTTCGGCGATGGCCGGCAAATATCTGGGACATACTTTCGATATTCATGGCGGCGGTATAGATAACATGTTCCCCCACAATGAATGCGAGATCGCCCAAAGCGAAGCGGCCAATGGCGAACCGTTTGCCCGTTACTGGATGCTGGCCGGGACGCTGACGCTGGACGGCATCAAAATGAGTAAAAGCCTGGGCAATACGCTGACTCTCCGCGACGCCTTGACTAAATGGCGACCAGAAGCGATTCGCGCTTTCATTCTTTCCAGCCATTACGCCAGCCCGATTGATTTTTCGGACACGGCCGTTGAAGCATCTAACAAAGGCTGGCAGCGAATTTGGGGCGCGGTGAGTTTGGTGCGGGAGCAGCTGCGTACGGCCGTTTCCGGCGACGCCGATCCCGATGTCATAACCCTGCTGGAAAAAACCAAAGCCAGCTTCATCGAGAAAATGGACGACGACTTCAACGCCCCGGCGGCGATTGGCGTTTTGCAAGAACTGACGCGCCAGGTAAACACGCTGCTGAATGAGCAAGGGCCGCATACCCAAGAAACGCTGACTGCAATTGACCAGCTTTACCGTGAATTGGGCGGCGATGTGCTGGGCATCGTTCCCGAACAGGCCGAAAGCGGGGCCAATGCCGAGCGCGAAGAAGGCCTTGTTCGCTTACTGATTGACCTCCGCGCCCAGGCTCGCGCCAACAAAGATTGGGCTACCTCCGACACCATCCGCGACCAGTTGAAAGCGCTGGGCGTGGTTTTAGAAGACCGCGCCGACGGTACGATTTGGAAGCTGGAATAGAAAGTGGCAAGTAGCAAGTTGCAGGTGGCAGGTGGCGTTCGCCACTCGCCACTCGCCACTCGCCACTCGCCACTCGCCACTCATGTCTGAAATTCTCATCCGCCGCAACACGGTTTTAGAAACATTACGGGGCAGCCGCCGCGAGATTTATCGTTTGTGGGTGCAAAAGGGATTGGATCGCAAGCTGACGGCTCCTATTTTGGCGGCGGCGAAGGAGCGGCGGGTTCCGATCAACACGGCCGACAAACAAAAGTTAGGGCATTTAGCCCAAGACGGCCGTCATCAAGGCGTTGTGTTAGAAGTGGGGCCATACCCTTACAGCGATGTGGACGAGATGCTGGCTTTGGCCCAAGAGCGGGGCGAAC
>JANTGY010000170.1 GCA_024762695.1 Anaerolineae bacterium | reverse complement strand
GATCAATCGCCATCAAATGGGTGCGGATGTCGCCGGTAAAGCGCGCCGCATCGCCCACCGCGCTCTTGGTAACGCGCGGCATGTGGCAGTCAATACAATCCAGCCCTGATGACAAATGTTTCTCGTTGTTTTGTACCTGCTCCTGTTCAAAGTGGCAGTTCTCACACTGCGTGCGCGTTGTCTGCTCGCCCACCTTGCGCAGTTGAATAACCCCGTCGTGCGGGTCGTGGCAAGTTACGCAGTCAATGGTGATGTGTTTGCTTTGGAACAGTTCTTCGTATTGTTCATGATGCTTGATTAAGCCGCCGCTGGCGTCCACCTCTTCCGGTACGCCCCGGAAATGGCAGCTGCCGCAGGCCGCCGAATCCCGATCTACATTGACCCGAACAGTCATGGGGTTCTCGGCGTGCAGGCTGCCCGCGCCGTGACATTCTTCACATTGGATGCCCGGTTCTGTCCAGGTGCCAATGAGACCTTCCAGACCATCCTGGTTGCCCTCTGGGCTGTAGGCGGTGGTATGGCAGGAGCCGCAATCGTACGGTTTATTTTCTTCACCCGCATGATAGCCAACCCAGTTATTACCCAAGTCAATTGCTGGGTTATAAAAGTTATACTGGGTCGTGGCGTTTTCATCGCCGGTGATGATGTAGCCGTTTTGATCAATGAAACGCGCTTTCCAATTGTAGCCGCCAATGACATAGCTGACGTCGTCCCAGGTGTATCCTTCGGGTGGGCTGGGCACTTCGGTGAAGGGATATTCGGGAGGCTGACCGTCTACAACGGGGTTTAGCTTGAAGGGATGGCCGCTTTTCATGAAGCGATTGTAAATATCTTCATGGCATTCGGCGCACGCTTCACGGCCTACATACTGTGGCGGTGTGTAGCTAACGCCATCTACGCCAGCGGGGCCGGCAGGGCCGTCAGCGCCATCGGCGCCGGCAGGGCCGGGAGGGCCGGGAGGGCCTTGCGCGCCGTCAGCGCCGGCGGGGCCGGCAGGGCCTTGTTCGCCAGCACAGCCGGCAATTGCCAGGGCGATGACGAGGAGAAGGGTGAGTATCCAAATCTTTTTCATGAGCATCCTCCTAGAAAATGCACAACTTGTAATGAAATCGCCATTGTGGGTTATTTAACCCATATCAATAATGATATATTAACAGATTATGAGCGGATGTCCAGTGGGGAATGTGAAAAAGAGAGCGAATAGTGATAAATGTCATGAATTATGGGTTACAAAGCCCATAATTGGTGTTTGGTTCTTGTTGTTAGTGGGGTGAGATGTCCATTATTGGCGCTGGTTGCAGAGAGATGGGTTGCAGAGAATTCAAGAGGGGGGGACGGCCGTTTCCCCCTCTATTTAGCCCTGGCTTAAAACTCGTTCTTTCCCCCACAATAAGGTATAATTAAGCCTTGTGAAACACCCTATTTCCAGACATGAGCCACCCTTATTCAGGTGGCTATTTTTCACCTAAAAACAAACAATCGCAGAAGGCATCATCATGCGGCTTTATTCATCATTCCGCATTCATCATTTTGCCTTCTCTTCGGAGGTTTCAGTTGGAAATCGGCACCGTCAACACCATAGACATTAACCGGGAGATGCGAAGTTCCTATCTCGATTACGCCATGAGCGTTATTGTGTCCCGCGCCTTGCCCGATGCGCGCGACGGCCTTAAACCCGTTCATCGGCGCATTCTCTACGCCATGCACGACATGGGCATCCGCGCCACTAGCCCGCATCGTAAAAGCGCCCGTATCGTCGGCGAGGTGCTGGGTAAATACCACCCACACGGCGACTCGTCTGTTTACGATGCGATGGTGCGTATGGCCCAACCCTTCTCCATGCGCTACATGCTGGTGGACGGCCAGGGCAACTTCGGCAGCATTGACGGCGACAGCGCAGCCGCTATGCGTTATACCGAAGCTCGTTTGGCAAAAATCGCCGCCGAACTGCTTGAAGACATTGACAAAGATACGGTCGATTTTACGCCTAATTTTGACGATAGTCTGAACGAACCATCCCTTCTGCCGGCGCGATTGCCTAATCTGCTGCTCAACGGCTCCTCCGGTATTGCCGTCGGCATGGCGACCAACATTCCGCCCCACAATCTCACCGAAATTGGCAACGCCATTCTCTACCTGATTGACCATCAGGATGATGTGGATAACGTGACGCTAGACGACTTGATGCAGTTTGTGACCGGCCCCGATTTTCCTACCGGGGGCATTATTGTGGGTAACGAAGGGGTGCGGAATGCGTATGCGACGGGACGTGGTCGTGTCATTGTGCGCGGTTTGGCCACCATTGAGGATATGCCCGGTAAATCAGAACGCCAGCGTATCAACATCACTGAGATTCCGTTCCAGGTGAACAAATCCATGCTGATTGAGCGCATCGCTGAATTAGCGAACAAGGGTGTCATTCCCGATATTTCCGATTTGCGCGACAGCTCCGATCGGCGCGGCATCTCGATTGTGGTGGAATTAAAGCGTGGTACGCAGCCGTTGAAGGTGCTGAACCAGCTTTACAAACACACCGCTCTCCAAACGACGTTTGGCGTGCAAATGTTGGCGTTGGTGGATAAGCAACCCCGTTTGCTTTCGCTCAAACGGGCTTTGCAGATTCATATCGATCATCGCGTTAACGTCATCACGCGTCGCACCCAGTTTGAGTTGGACAAGGCGCTCAAGCGGCAGCATATTTTGGAAGGGCTGCTGATTGCGTTAGACCATCTGGATGAAGTAATCGAAACGATTCGCCGTTCGCCGGATGCCGATGAGGCACGAGGTCGGTTGATGGAGGGTTTTGGCCTGACGGAGCGACAGGCGACGGCGATTTTGGATATGCAGTTGCGCCGTTTGGCTGCGTTGGAACGGCAAAAAATCGAGAATGAGTATAAGGAAATCTCGGCTCATATTGATTATTTGCGCGGCTTGCTGGCTGATAAAACACAAATTTTGGCTCTCATCAAAGAAGATGTGCAAATGTTGCTGGAGAAATATGGCGACGCGCGGCGCACGGAAGTGGCGATTGGGCTGGAAGCGGATATCAACATGGAAGACCTCATTCAGGATGAGGATGTGTTGATTGCGATTACACAGCGCGGCTATGTAAAACGCACACCGATTGCCGCTTACCGCGTGCAAGGGCGCGGCGGTAAAGGCTTGATTGGGATGAGTACGCGGGATGAGGATACGCTGGCGCATTTGTTTGCCGCTGGAACGCTGAACACGATCTTGTTTTTCTCAAATCGGGGCAAGGTGTATTCGGAGAAGGCGTACAACATCCCGGAGATGAGCCGGACGGCGCGTGGAACGTCGTTGATGAATGTGCTGCCGTTGATGCCGGATGAGAAGATTACGGCCGCTTTAGCCATCCACGATTTTGCCGATGCTGAATACTTGACAATGGTGACGGTAAACGGCCGTATCAAACGAGTCGAGGTTGGTTCCTTCAAAAACGTGCGACCCAGCGGTTTGATTGCTATCGGCTTGGATGAAGACGACAGTCTCGGTTGGGTTAAACTTACGCGCGGCAACCAAGATATGATTATCATCAGCGAGCAAGGCAAGGGTATTCGCTTTAAGGAAACAGATGCGCGGGCTATGGGCCGCACGGCCGCCGGCGTCAACGCTATTCGTTTGGATAGCTGGGACAAAGTGGCCGGGGCCGATGTGGTTATGCCCGATGATGATTTGTTGGTCATCACCGAGCGCGGCTATGGCAAACGGACGCCGTTGGCGGAATATCGTACGCAGAACCGATACGGTCAGGGTGTGCGGGCGATGGTGCTGGAGCCGGAACGCACCGGTAAAATTGTCAGCGCCCGCGTGGTGACTGTTGGCGACGAAGTGACCTGCATTACGTCCAGTGGCATCATCTTGCGCACGGCCACGGACACGATTTCGCGGCAGGGGCGCTCGACTCGCGGCGTGCGGGTGATGGATTTGCGCGGCGACGACACGGTCGCTTCGGTAGCAATGCTGCGCGAAGGGCGGTTGTCGCGGGTGAATGGGGATGAAGATGAGGTAGAAACGGCTGTTTCCGACCCACCCTTGTCCTAACATCTTCCTAACTGGTCTTTTATAAGGAGAGACGGCCGTTTCGCCGTCTTTTTTTTTTACCATTCCCAATTTCCTATACGTTACCTCTTCAATGCAGTTTATACTTATAAACGTTGTGCGCTTCCCACATTTCTGTGGTCGGCGTGCCGAATAGGGTAAGGCTCATCGCACAAGACATTCCCCCCACGGGCAGACCCTGTCATTTTTATAGAATCCTAGTAGTTTGCATGGGCTGGAGAAAATTGCATGGCATCAGCCGAATTAAACGACATTTTGGCGCCTGTCGCCCGCTTAGATGAACTGGATGTGCCTACCGGGTTAATTCAAGACATCATATTTCGCCTTCTATTTAACGAGGGAGCCGTCAGCATAAGCCATTTTGCCGAGACGCTGGGGCTGCCGGCGCGCGTTTTAGACGAATTACTCTCGCGCATGAAGCAAGAACATCTGGTAGAGATCGTCAAAGCGGGCACGCTGGGCAGTTTGAGCTTTACTTACGGACTTACCGAAGCCGGGACGAAACGGGCCCGCGATGCGTTCGAGCGCAGCCAATACGTGGGTTTGATTCCGGTTTCATTGGAGGCCTACAATAGGGCCATTCTTGTGCAAACGCAGCAAACTGAGCGCATCGCGCCGGAAAAGGTACAAGAGGCGCTCAGTCACCTCATTTTGCCCGACAATTTCCACCGCCGCATTGGGCCGGCCGTTAATTCGGGCACATCGTTGTTTTTGTACGGCCCGCCTGGTAACGGCAAGACGACGGTTTCGCAGGCGATTGCCGATTTGCTGGCTAAGGACGCGCCGATTTGGCTGCCCAACGCGATTACGGTTGGCGGTCAAATCATCCGCGTGGTGGATCCGTTGGTGCATGAACCGCTGCAAACGGAAGAAGTCCCTTTTTATACGATGGACTTAAGGTCCAAAACCACATCCAAGCTCAAAATTGATAAGCGCTGGCAGTTATTTAAACGGCCGTCTGTCATGGTTGGCGGCGAACTGGTCATGGAATCCCTCGATTTGCGTTACGAACCCGTCGCCAAAGTGTATGAGGCCCCCTTGCAGCTAAAAGCCAATGGCGGCATGTTCCTCATCGACGATTTCGGCCGTCAGCAAATCAGCCCCCAGCAATTATTAAATCGTTGGATTGTCCCCCTGGAAAGCGGCATAGACTTCTTACGCCTTCAATCAGGTCAAAGCCTCGAAGTGCCCTTCCGCCAACTCATTGTCTTCTCCACCAATCTCGACCCTGGCGATTTAGTAGACGATGCCTTCTTGCGACGTATTCAAATGAAAGTGGAAGTGGGCGGCCCTGACGAGCGGTTGTTCTACCAGATATTTTTGCGTATGTGCGAAATTATTGACATCCCATTCGACAAAAAAAGCTTCGTGCATCTTTTACAAAAATGGTATCGTGAACCGGAGCGGACGATGCAATCCGTTCATCCACGCGACATCATCAAAACAGTCATATCTTTGTGCGAATATGAAGGCTCCGAACCCCATTTTACGCCAGAATTAGTTGATGAGGCGTGTACCAGCTACTTTGTAGACATCAAAAAGTAAACTATCATACGTCTTGCGTCGTACAATGCAAGACGCAAGACGCAAGACGTATGACTTAATTTTAACCTTGCAACAAATCCGTCAAACCACGCACAACCGATCCTTCGCCCGACTGCTTGCCGCCAGCCGAAGGCGCATTGGCTAAAATACGGTCAGCCAGACGCGAGAAGGGCAGCGATTGCAGCCAGACGCGGCCTGTGCCCTGCAAAGTCGCCATAAACAGCCCCTCGCCGCCAAAAATCATCGATTTCATATTGCCCGCGCGTTGAATGTCGTAATTGATGGTGGATTCAAAAGCGACGATACAGCCGGTGTCAACCATCAATTTCTCGCCGTTCAATCGCTTCTCCACAATGGTTCCGCCGGCATGGATAAATACGTTGCCATCGCCGCGCAGCTTTTGCAGAATAAATCCCTCGCCGCCGAAGAAGCCAGCGCCTAGTTTTTTGTTAAACGCGATGGTCACTTCTGTGCCTAAAGCGGCGCACAGGAAGGCATCTTTCTGACAGATGAGTTCGCCGTTGGCCTCATCCAGGTCGATGGCAATGATTTTGCCGGGGTAGGGGGCGCCAAAAGCGACATGTTTCTTGCCTTGCCCTTTGTTGGTGAAGTGGGTCATAAAGATGGATTCGCCGGTGAAAGCGCGTTTGGCCACGCTGCCCAGTTTGCTCATGAACCCGGCCGATGGATTAGAGCCGTCGCCCATTTTGGTTTCAAAGTTCATGCCATCTTCCATGTACATCATGGCGCCAGCTTCGGCGATAACGGTTTCTTGCGGGTCAAGCTCAATCTCTACAAACTGAAGATCGTCGCCAAATACTTGATAATCTACTTCGTGACTTTTAGCCATTTTATACGCTCCTTGCTATTAATTGGGGGAAATCCTGCCGTTATTATACTTTATCTACGCAAGAAGCGGCGATTGGTTTTACGATAAAAAATGTACAAAATCGCTGTTAAGTAAACCACAAAAAGTATTTTGATAAAAAATGCGCTAATTCTTTGTGGTTTACTCAAGGAAAACGGGAGATCCATTGTTTTCCTAATGCAAATGACTTTCCCGTTTTCACCTCAGTCAATCACAGGCGCTTATGTGGGCAATGAATGGGGTACGTTTTGCGCTGGGCGCGGGCGGGATTGGGCAATAATGCCGGCGGTAAAGCTCAAATCATACTGGTCGGCAGCGGCGGCCTGAAAGTGGCGGGCGGATAAAGCGCCGGAGAGGATAAATAAGAATGCCCCGTTGTCGTGCAGTCGCTCCGCTTGGGAGCGGGCCAGACCGGTGGCTGATGCGGCTTCGGCGGCGTTGGCGGTTTGGCCGACAATGCGCGCGCCCCAGCGTTTGTCGCAGTAACGGATTAGGTCGTTTTGGGGCTGCTGGGCGCTGATAAGCAGGGTGAGGCTGCTGGTTCCCAGCAGTTGGATTAGGGGGGATAGGGCGGCATATCCAGCCGTTTCTAGCAAACTTTCGATCTGGTCAATCATTAAAATGAGGCGCGGCCCTTTTCGGGCCAGGGCCGGCGACTGGGTGTGGCGAGCGGCTATTGTAGACAGGGCGTGTACGGCCTCGGCGGTTGTGGCGACGATGGGACGAAGCAAGTAATCGGATGTCAGGAATTGAGACGGCCAGGAATTTCTATCGTCGGTCAGATTTTTGATGATGAGGAATTGGATTTGGCGGGGTTGATTGGCAAGGGCGAGGGAAACGGCCGTTGTTTGCAACAAATTACGTTTGGCCTCGATTCCGCCGCCAGTTACCAGGGTGTGACCGGTTTGCGCCGCATCCCATGTGACGGGGACGCCCAGCGAGTCTAGTCCCAACACGGCCGTTAACGCCCCAACTGGCGGGGTGTTGTAAGTTTGCATTAAAGTGAGCAAATCTACAGGAGGGGACGGCCGTTCTACCGTTACCCGTAATCCTACATTGCCGCGCGAGACCCGCGCCGCTGCGCCTAGACGTCGCTGTAAATCATGCTCAATTTCCCGCATGGATACACCGGATGGAATGGCGGACATCTCGTACCAGATGCGGTCGGCGCGCACATCGCCGCCGGTAACGTAAGTCAGGCGCGGGCTGTAAGCGTTTACTGTTTCTTCGATGATCCCGCTTTGCATTTCTACGTGGTGGCGGAGGCGGGCCTGGGCCAGGGTGGGGGCGTTTGTTTGCAGCATGGCGACTATCCTAACACAAATAGAACGTATGTTCCATACCGAAATCACGAAATCTTCACGCTGTACTCGTAAACGGTAATCCGTGCGTCCGTCGGATAACGGTAAACGGACTTCGGATTACGGATACCAGGTTGTCAGAACGGCCGTCTCCCGTCATAATGCGCCCATGAGCGCCCAGATTGGCATATTGTCCGAAAAATCATTGCACGCCGTCCTCAAGGAGCGGCTCACTCAACCCGGCGACCAACAAGAAACGCCGGTGGACGGCTTTGTGATAGACATTGTGCGTGGCGAGACGCTCATCGAAATTCAGACGCGCAATTTTGGGGCGATGAAGCGCAAGCTGCAAAAACTGCTGCCCCACCATCCGGTTCATTTGTTCCATCCCATCCCCCATGAAAAATGGATTGTGCGGCAAACGGGAGACGGCCGTTTCCTCAAACGCCGCAAATCGCCCAAAAAGGGACAGGTTATCAATGTCTTTACCGAGTTGGTGCGCATTCCCCATCTGCTGTCTCATCCCAATCTGACAATCACGGTTTTGCTGACCCAGCAAGAAGAAATCTGGCGCGATGATGGGCAGGGGAGTTGGCGGCGGCAACGATGGAGCATTTACGATCATCGTTTATTGGATGTTGTCGCTGAACATACTTTTGGCGCGCCGGGAGATTGGCTGCGTTTACTGCCAGATGGTTTGCCGCAGCCTTTTACCAATCGGGAACTGGCCGCCGCGCTGCCTTGCCGCCTTAATCTGGCCCAAAAAATGACCTACACTTTACGCCATGCCGGTTTAATCGAAACGGTTGGCAAACGAGGTAATGCGCTGCTCTATTTGCCAACCAATCTGTAATGATTGGGGTGTGTTTCATTTACTTAAAACACCTCGATTTGTCATTCCCGCGAAGGCGGGAATCCATGCTTTTACAGGAGTGGATGCCTGCCTCCGCAGGCATGACAGCCATGAGATGGTTTCATAAAATAAATGAAACGCACCCTAATGATTTATTTGGGCTGTGGGGCTAATAATTCTCTTCGCGGCCC
>JANTGY010000169.1 GCA_024762695.1 Anaerolineae bacterium | reverse complement strand
TGGATTTTCATTCAAAGGTGTGGGGTTGGAAAAGAGCTGCCGATGGGAGCAGAACGGCCGTTATTATAGCCCAAAACGTGAATCGTGAAACGTGAAAGCTTGCTCGAATTGGGAGATAATGATGCCCAAAATGTTCAATTATTTTGGAGAGCGAGGATGCCTGTTAGAAATTTCCCCAAGTTGTCAGAGGAGAGAGTGCGAATGGCGCTGGCGCCGGTCAACGGCCGTATCCGCCTGGTCATTGACACCGACGCCCATAACGAAATAGATGACCAATTTGCCATCGCCTGGGCGCTGCTCTCGCAAGACCGCTTTCAGATTGAAGGTGTGTATGCCGCTCCGTACTCCTTCGCCCAGCACCGCGAGCCGATGCTGCGCGTTTATGAGCTGATGAAAGCAGGCCGCGAAGCTGAAATTAGCGGCGATTTGGTGATGTACGTGGATTGGGTGCATAATTTTCTGAACGAGGGCATCGATCCGCATCAACTGCCGCTCGTTGGCCCAGAAGAAGGGATGGAACGCAGCTACGAGGAAATCCACAAAATTTATGAATTGCTGGGCGTGGATGCAACGGGCAAGGTGTTTCGCGGCTCGCCGGGGTATTTGTCGTCGTTGGATGAGCCGATTCGCAGTACGGCCGTTGACCATCTGATTGAACGGGCATTAGCCAGCAATGACGAGCCGCTTTATGTTGCGGCGATTGGCGCATTGCCCAATGTGGCCTCGGCGATTCTCATTGAGCCGGAAATCATCAAACATATCGTCGTTTTGTGGACATCTGGTTATCCCTCTTGTTTCAATTTATCTAATTCGCCGTCGTTTAATCTGGTGCAGGATGTGTTGGCGTCGCAACTGTTGTATGACTGCGGCGTTCCGTTGGTTTATTTGCCAGGGTTTAATGTGGGGGCGCAGTTAAGTATTTCGGAGCCGGAGATGGTAGCCTGGGTGAAGGGGCGCGGCGCGATTGGGAATTATTTGTACCAGTTGTATGTGAATAATCCGATTAATGCTTTGCGCGGTGTGGATGATCATTACGGCCGTTCCTGGGTCATCTGGGATCTTATCAATTTTGCCTGGCTGCTCAATCCTGATTGGGTTCCGTCGCAGTTGGTGAGGGCGCCCAGGTTGACCGATGAGTTGTATTGGGCGCACGATTCCCGGCGGCATTGGATGCGAGAAGCATACGCGGTCAATCGGGATGCTATTTTCCGCGATTTTTTCACCAAACTTGAAAACGCACAATAAGGATTGGGGAATGGAGAGGAACACAGAGGGGCTCAGAGGTCTCACAGAGATGCACAGAGAGAAAAAGGAGAAAATCGGGTGGTTTAATGGTTTGCCAGAAGGGGAAAGGGACGAAGCGGGTGATTTTGTATAAAGAATACTCCCCAGCGCTTCCTACTAGCGCCGGGGAGTTTTGTGCAGGCCGAAATTTAGGCTAGGGTTCGTTCAGAATTTACTTAGGCAGCGCGGTCAGGAGGGCCGGCCACAGCAAAGACTAAACAAGGCGACTATTCATATAGGATTGTGTTGCCATGACCAACAATCACGTTGTCGATTCCCAAATCAACAATAGTTGTATTATTCGCGGCTACAAAACAGTCGCGAGTTCCCGTACCCAAGTTGATTCCAGTTCCAGTCACATGCTGTGCTTTATTATTTAACACCTGGCATGTGATTCCCGCGCCAAAAGTTGAATGCAATACAGGCCCAGTTTCGCCGCGAAACTTGTTGTTTGTAATGAGTATGGTAGTGTTTACGTCTTCCACATTGAAGATATTGTAGAATTCTAGACCGGTTGCGGCATTGACTTTGTTCTGGGAGAAAGTGACAGAGCTATCTACAAAGTCCCCTCCATCGGCCGCATAGCCGACATCAACGAAACGATTGTGATCGATTACAATCTCTGCATCTGATACATTAACAACGGGAGTTCCCGAAACCAATTGACGGAACAGTGAATGATAAACTTCAAAAGAACCAGAAATAGGAAGGGGGGATTCACCAATGAATCCTTCATAGAAAATACCATTGATCAAGTTATATCCAAACCAGGATTCTGGGTCGGTAACAACTTCTCCTTCAACAATGACATTCTCAATAAGCGCATCAGCTTCAACGCCTAATATGTAAATAGCCCCCGCCATTTCCATGAGCGGCGGATCAATGCCGAAAATAGACCAGCCAGTGGTAGGCTCTTCGCCGACGATGCGAATGGTCAGATCGGCAATTCTAAAATCGCCGTCAATAAAGGCAAAAAGCGCCGGCCAGGGGTTCTCTGCTGAAGGCGGCTCAAAATACATATCGGATGGCGTAACATACAAGTCGGGTAAGTTGACGATTTTGGTACTGTGCGCGCTATTGCCGGTAAATTCTCCTTTAAATCCTTCGACAACAATCTGGGCTGTGTAGAATGTTCCCTGTGTCAAATGCACATCTGTTCCATCGCCAACGGCAACGGCCGTATCAAATGCACACTGAATATTGGCCGTATCATCTACGCCAGTCGGTTGTACGCTGATGACATGATTATTTTGAGTAACATATGCGGGATCACATCCAGCAGCACCTTTAGCTACGACGTGGTTGATTGTGCCAGTAGCTAATATAAGCGCCAGAATACAAAACAGTAACTTAAATTTGGTTTTCATTTCTAACCTCCAAGTTAGATAAGTTGGCTTGATTGCAGACAAGGATGATTTTTTAATAAGCGAGAGATATTTCTCGCTAATAGGCGCGTTTAATAATTAAACAAGTGAAAACAGTTGTTTTTCATACGCTTTATGCGGTTTCTATAACTAACTTTATATGCTGGGTTCTTTCCCAACGTGCATATTAGGTCGCAAGATGGGGGGCAATCTTTTAGACGATTAACTAATTAATACTGGTATTGGTTTGTTCTGGAGCCGGAGCCTGGGAGGCTCCTCTACTCTGGTTTGCGATAGTAGAGGGGCCTCCCAGGCCCTGGCTCTATACCAGCGCTATTTTGTCAATGCACAATAAGATTGCCCCATCTATGTTGGCTATTTCTCTGGAGCTAAACCAAATTGATCTCGTTCCTCCGACGTTAATTCGCGGATGAGGCAGCACTCCTGCGCGTAAGCGATTAGCTCTTCGGTTGTTTGCCAGACGCGCCAGATTTCTGCTTGCTGACCATAGCCGCTAGTGGCGATATATTCCCCGGTAGGCGACCATTTGGCATAGGTGCCGAAAAAGTTAGGTGTGTCCAGGAGCAGTAATTCATCCCCTGTAATGGCATCCCAGATGCGGGTTGTATCATCATGACTGGCGGTAGCAATGCGCGACCCGTCAGGCGACCACGATCCCCAGAAAACCTGTCGTGTGTGGCCGGTGATGACCAGTAATTGGTCGCCGGTTTTGGCATCCCAGATACGGGCTGTGGTATCTGTGGCGCCCAGATCGTCATTGCCAGCCACGGTTAGCAGACGGGAGCCATCAGGCGACCAGGCAAGCATGGTAATAAAAGTTGGCGGTTCATGGTTTGTTAGTGAAAATAAATGTTCCCAGGTTACGGCATCCCATACTTGAGCAATGCCATCATCAGATGCCGAGGCAATTTTTGATCCATCTGGCGACCACTCAATTTCATTAACAAAACTCCCCTCCCCATGAAGAAGCGTTGTTATCAGGTTACCAGTAGCATAATCCCAGATGTGGATTTCACCATTTATCTTTGCTCCAGCCACTTGTGACCCATCGGGAGACCAGGAGGCGTCGCGTAACCAGTTTTCGTCATCCGAAGCAGAAAAAGTGGTTAATAGTTCGCCACTGGTTGCATCTATAACTGATGCTGTGAGCAATTTGGGCAATATATCAGGCCAAAC
Source organism: Anaerolineae bacterium (assembly GCA_024762695.1). Lineage (GTDB taxonomy): Bacteria > Chloroflexota > Anaerolineae > Promineifilales > Promineifilaceae > JACKCC01. The sequence goes on along the minus strand of JANTGY010000169.1, from coordinate 5,003 downwards.
ATCTGAGCCGCGCAATAGCAGCCGCGTATTGTCTGGCGAATATCTGGCCGCCCACCAATAGGTAGCCATGTCGCTGGTGAGGTTTTCCGTGATCATGGTTTCTTCTTGCATATCCCATATAGCTATTCCTGGCGATTCGGAACCGGCGAATATATCGCCCATGGGTAAAGCGAGGTAACGGCCGTCGCCAGACCAATCAGGATCAAGTGAAGCCCAACTGGGGAATGATACAGCCGCTGTGCTGGGGGCGATATTCCAGACGCGAGCTAATTTGTTGCCGCCGCCACTAACCAGTTTTTCTTCTTCAGCCAATCTGGCTAAAGTTACAACTGGGCCGTCGTGCCCCGCCAAAGTTTCCAATAGTTGTCCGCTGGCAACATCCCAGATACGAATATTTGAGTCCTCATGCCCGCTGATGAGACGAGAACCGTCAGCAGACCAGACCAAACTCCATATTTGCCCCGCATTGCTTTGAATGCAGTTTTCAACTTCCCCATTGCTCGTTATCCAGGTGCAGATTTGACCATCCCCACCGGCTGTTGCCAGATATGCGCCATCGGGCGACCAACGAGCGGTTGTGACTTGACCTTCATGCCCTTCGAATCGAAGTAGTTCCGCACCTGTTTGAGCATCCCAGATACGGGCAGTGCCGTCCAGGCTGGCCGTAGCCAATTGCGATTCGTCTGGCGACCATTGGATACTGTTTACATCATCCTCGTGTCCGGTTAGTGTCAAAACTGGCTTGGTCAGATCGGTTTCCCAAATGAGCGCTGTATTGTCGCCGCCAATTGAGGCTAATTGACCGTTTTGTTTGGCAACGTCTAGGGCTGCGCTAGTGGTATAATGGGTGAAAGTCGCCGTTGTTCCACTTCCCTCCTGTTCTGCTTCAGCTTCGTTGGCGATTTCTACAGCGGCGATTTGTTTGCCAGTGGCGGCATCCCATAGGCTCAAGTCGTAATCCTGGCTGCCCAGCATGTACCGGTCGCCGGTTAATACTGCCAGCGTTTTGCCGTCGGGCAGCCATTTGACTGTGAGACCCATGTCTAGCATGTTGCCTGTAATGCCTTCCGGCAGCGGGATGATTCGCTGCGTTTCTCCGGTGGCGGCGTGCCAAATATGTACGGTGTTATCGCTGCTGGTGGAGGCGATGCGATCGCCGTCGGGCGACCAATCTACGCTGGTTACGGCCGTTTCATGCCCCATGTATTGTCCCCAAGCGCGATTGTAGGAAACCGCACGTCCTAAAGCCGCCTCTGCTTGCGGGGTGTACGGATAATTTTGCAATGCCTCCAATGCCAACAGGACTGCCCGGTCAGAAAACCCTTGTTCAAGCTGCGCTTCTGACTCAGATGCCAAAAGAATTGCGGCTTGATGCTGCGCTGCGAGGGCGTTTTGGTTGGATTGGCGGCTGGCGATGATGGCGATTATGGCTAGTATCGCCGCTACAACCAGGGCGGCGCTCAAATAAACGGCGCGGCGACGCAGGTTTTGAGCAAATGAAGTTTGTTCTTCGGCCCGTTTTTTTTCCGTTTCGGCTAACTGCTGCACCGTTTCCAGTTCGCGTTGTTGCCTGGCTTTCTCTTCGATTTCTTGATGCTGCCGTGCCGTTAAACTGGCTTCCAAACAAGCAGTTTCATCGGCTGTCAGAGCAATATCAGCTTCTGCGGCCCAATCGGCAAACATATCCAGCCGCGACCCGTGCAGCAAAAAGCCTTCATCCCGACCAGCCTCAAGCCATTCGGCTGTGGCTGCTGCCAAGATGCGTTGCAGGCGTATGTCGGCCCGACTTTCATCCAGCCAAGCGCGTAAACGAGGCCATTCGCGCAGGATGGCTTCATGAGCTACCTCGACGGTGGGTTCGCGGGTGAAGGGATCGCGGTCGAAGGTAAGGAGGCGATGACGGCCATATTCATGAACAAGGTTGGAGACTGGAGATTGGAGACTGGAAGTTTGCGTTATGTTCAGTTCTTCTAATTCAGCCAGGCGAACGCGCCGGCGCGTATCTTCAATCCCCTCGCCCAGAGTGATGAGGCGTAGGAAAAGTTGGCGGGCAGCGGCACGGCCGTCTTCATCCAACCCTTCATAAATCTCATCTGCGCGGCGGGCCAGAGCGCCGGTAATGCCGCCCGCTTTTTCGTAAGCGGCGTGGGTCATCATAGCGCGGTCGCGCTGCTCAAATAATTCCGTCAGGGCGTATTGCAGCAGCGGCAGCGACCCCGGCTGGTCCCCCACATCGTGGATGATCGCTTCGGCTAATCCTGGTTCTAGATGAATGCCTGTTTGGAGCGCCGGTTGGGTGATGGCTCGCTCCAATTCATCCGGCGTCATGGGCAGGACGGACACGGTACGTTGGCGCAGCAAATCGCCAAAATCCACATATTGCAACGGCCGATCATAAAAATCGGCCCGCAAGGTGAGGATGACCCGTAACCGGCTGCGCTTATCGAGTACGGCCATTACCAAACCATTAAAAAACTGTTCCCGCACCGCCTCATCCGCCACCAGCGTAAACAGCTCCTCAAACTGGTCAATGATGAGGACGAGTTCAACGTTGTCATCATCTGGCAGAACGCGCCGCACGGTACGCAGCAGACCGCGATCCCCATCTTGCAACTGGTTCAGCAGCGTTTCCGGCGGATTGACGGCGATTCGCAGCAGCGCCGTTTCCAATTCCTCCCACGGATGAGCGCCGGGGGTGAAGTCGAGAATGAACCAGTTTTCCGAGCCGGGCAGGCCGCCGCGACGCAGGGCCGGTATCAATCCGGCTTTGGCTACGCTGGATTTGCCGCTGCCGCTGGGGCCGACGATGGCTAAAAAGCGGGCTAAATCGGATGGAGCCGATAGTTGGGTGAAGAGTTCCTGGATGAGGGTAGCACGGCCGTAAAAATGTTCCGCATCCACCTCGGCAAAAGCGCGTAAACCTTTGTAGGGATTTTCCAGTTGCGCTAATTCCTGGGCGCCTAGTTTGATGGGGATAGCGCTGGGAATGGTTGTTGTGGTAAAGGTTGTTGGCAGCGCTTGTCCTAACGCTTGCAAAAATGAAGGCATATCGGGAAAACGATCCGCTATGTTTCTGGCAGCGGCTTGGAAAATAACCGCGTCCAACTCTTTCGGTAAATCAGGATTGTGTTTTTGCAGGGAGGGTAACGATTCATTAAGATGTTGTTGAATGAAGGCGACGGGCGTAGGCCCAACAAACGGCTTGTGACCCGTAAGCATTTCAAACAACATAATGCCCAAACAGTACATATCGCTTTGCGGTTTAACCGGCTCGGCCATAATTTGCTCCGGAGAAATATAGGCTGGCGAACCGATGAGAACGCCATCCTCCGTCACACTGTGCTCATGTAACTCTTCCAGATTTTTGGCGATGCCGAAATCGGCTAGATAAGCGTTGTTTTCCTCATCCAGCAGCACATTGGCTGGTTTGATGTCCCGATGGATGACGCCATTGCGATGGGCGACATCCAGCGCCAACCCGATTTGATGGATGTATTGATGTATCTTTTCAATAGGAAGCGGCCCTTGCCTGATCTCATCCTCCAGACTGCCGCCGCGCAACAAACGCATAATCAGGTAGGCGGCGCCTGGTTCGCGCCAATAATCATAAAGAGGGACGATGTGCGGGTGTTCCAGCCGGGCGACGAGTTGGGCTTCGGCCTCGAAGCGGCGGATGAAGTTGGGATGGTTGGCGTAACGGGGGAGGATGATTTTGATGGCTACATCACGGTCAACGGACGGCTGCCGGGCCCGGTAAACGACGCCAAAACCGCCGCTGCCAATCTTCTCGCCCAATTCAAACCCTTTTACGGCCCGACCGCTTAAATCTTCTAAACCAATCTCATCTGGCATGGGGGTTGGAGTGGGGATGGGCGAAACTCTCAGGTCGGCGCGGGCCAGGCGGACGAAGGCTAATTGTTCTGCTTCGGGGATGTCGAGGGCGAGGGCGATGAGTTCAGCCATTTGGACAGATGGCCGTAAATCATCAGCCTCAATCTTCCGTATCGTAATCGCTGCACAGCCCACGCGTCGCGCCAGTTCTGTTTGGGTTAAGCCGAGGTTGGAACGTCGTTCCTTTACAACCTGACCGAATGTGATGTCTTCATTCATAGCCATTTCCCCCATGGATAGTGTCAGCCACGGGGCAAACGGCTAACTAACTCCCCGTGAGATGCTGCCAAATACAACTATTACACAAAAACATTGTAAACGAGCTTGCATGTCCAGTAAAGAGACCTTGGGCGTTTATATCGGTTTTATATCGGTGTTTGTTGGGCTACATGGTCATATCGGGCAGATTGACGACAAAAAAATCAGGCAGTTTGATTCTTTTCCAGAAAGGAAAGGGGGGGAATTTGTTGTAGTGAGCCACAAAGAGGGTGAGGATGGTTCCATGGGCGACAATGGCGAGGGTATCGGTTGGGTGGTTGGTTAGGAGGCGGCGAACGGCCGTATCAAACCGCACCCTCGCTTGATTAGCCGTCTCATCCCCAAAGACTAGCTCATCAGGTTGGGCGAAGAAGTGGGAAACGGCCGTTAAAAAATCCTCTTTACGCTCAAAATACGGCGCTTTAGACCGTTCATGTTCATGTAGATTGGGCGCGGTTTGCCAGGGGATGCCCAGCGCGTCGGCGATGATTTGGCCGGTTTCGCTGGCTTTGGGTTCGACGCTGGCAATGATGCGGGTGGGGTTGTAGTTGGCGATTCGGGGGGCGAGATGTTGGGCGAGGGAACGGCCGTTTTCCGACAACCGCCATTCCTTTGATGGCCTATATTTGTCAATTTCCACCGCCGAATGACGAACTAAGATAAGCTTTTGGCCCATCTGGATTAGCCGTCCGTCTTTATCCCTGTCTCTTCAGGCGTTTCGGTCTCTTCTGGAACCGGCCCTAAACCTAGTGAATTGATCCAATCCAGCGACGTTTGGGCGGGATAGAAGTTCTCGTTAACGCCGAGGGCGGCAATGTAAGCGCTGCGTGCGCCGTAAACATCGCCTAAAGCAG
>JANTGY010000168.1 GCA_024762695.1 Anaerolineae bacterium | reverse complement strand
TCCCGCGCCGCCGAATTTCGCGGCCCAATAACGGCCGAATCCCGCCAGCCAGCCACGCTCAACGGGTTGGCCCAGGTTGAGCGATTTGACCCCGACGAATATGCGGCGACGATGTGGCTGCGCGATAATGTCAAAGGAACGCCGACTATTGTGGAAGCGGTAGGCGGACAGTATTCGGGATACGGCCGTATCGCCGCCAACACCGGTCTACCCACCATTCTGGGCTGGGCCGGGCATGAATACCAATGGCGCGGCGACACGCCCGAACCGGGCCAACGCGATCCGGCCGTGCGCGCGATTTATGAATCAACCAATTGGGATGAAACGGCCGCCATCCTCAACCGCTATCATGTGGAATACATCGTCGTCGGCGGGCTGGAACTCAACACCTACGGCCCACAAAGCCTGGAGAAATTTGCCGGATTAGATGTCGCCTACAGCAATGGGGGCATCGTCATCTACCATTGGCAGCCTGAGTGATTTTATGGACGATAGTTTCGTTTTGAATGAGTCAGAAAACAGAGCGGCGCGTTGGCTATCAAAGCTGACAATGGCCGATGGCGCGTTTTTTATTATTGCGATGGGCACGGCCGTTTCCCGCTTCACAAACTTAGGTCAAGTCCCACTTTCCCCTGACGAAGCCCAACAAGCCTGGGCCAGTTGGCAGTTCTGGCAGCCGGGCGGCGTTACCAGCGCCAGCGGCAGCCCCGCCTATTTTAGCCTGACCAGCCTGCTGTTCCCCCTTCTGGGCGACAGCGACGCCATCGCTCGCTTAATTCCGGCCTTGTTTGGATTGGCTCTCGTTTTACTGCCCTGGCTTTTGCGGGAACGATTAGGCGCGATTGGCGCGTTGACGGCCAGTTTGCTGTTAGCGATTTCGCCCGTTCAAACCATCACCGCCCGTACAGTTGGCGGCGACGCCATCGCTTTGTTTGGATTGGCGCTGATTCTTGTGGGCTGGCTGCGATTTGAAGATGCGGGCGGCGCGGTCGGGAGACCGGCCGCAGCAAAAAGCGGCTGGTTTACGCTCATTTTAACCGGATTGGCTATTGGCCTAGCCAGTTCTCCCCTGTTTTACAGCGGTTTGATCACGTTGGCGCTGGCTGGGCTAATCCAATGGCGGGCGTTGTGGACAAACATTGACCCCGATTTACGGCAAAAAGGGCTGATTACCGCCGCTGTCCTGTTTCTCGCCCTCAGTTCCCTGTTTTTGTGGCGGCTGTCGGGGCTGGGCGCGGCGGCGGCGCTGCCTGCCGCCTGGCTGAGCCAGTTCCGCTTCAGCGGCGCCGATTTATTTGACGCGGTCATCGCCTTTGTGCGCTATGAACCGTTTTTATTGTTGGGTGGGGTTACGGCCGTCTTCTGGGCCAACGCGACTAATCACACGCTGGCTAAACGGCTTGGCTCCTGGTCGGCAGGCATTATTTTGCTCATGCTGCTGCAGCGCGGCCAAATGGGCAATGTTGCTCTGCTGGCTCTGCCCGCCGCTTTGTTGATCGGCTTGATGGCCGACGACTTGCTGCAACCATCCCCCAGCCGCCTCGGTTGGGCCTGGGCTGGCGGGCTGTTCTTGTTGTTGAGCGTCATCACCATTAATTTGGCCCGTTACAGCCGGGTCATCACGCTGACAACCCAGGAATTCGCCAGCGCCTGGGTCATTTTGATGGCGTTGACGACGCTGATTGTGACGGTTTATTTTGTAGGAACGTTAGACAGTACGGCCGTCTCGCAAGGCAGTTTCCTCGGTTTGCTGGCCTTTGCCATCCTCATTCAATGGGGGACGGGCTGGCAGCTTGCCCACATCGCCGCCAACGACCCGCGCGAACGTTGGGTGACAACGGCCACCGACGACGACATCCGCTATCTGTCCGCCGCGCTGACCGAAATTTCGTGGCAGGCGACCAATTCCGACCACGAGCTAACCATTTTTAGCGGCGTCGAGTCCCCGGCTCTGCGCTGGTATTTGCGCGATTTTAATCAATTACAAATGGGCGCATCGCTGCCGGCAGGCGCCCGCCATGATGTCGTCATCAGTCCCAACCGGGACGATTTGGCGCTGGGCAGCGATTACGCCGGCGCCGATTACGGCCTTCTCCGCGAGGGCCTCTTGCCTCAGGAAACGCCTAGCCAGACGCCATTCATTTCCCTGCTGCGCTGGTTATTGTTTCATGACTCCACGCGGACGATCCATGAAGAACGTGTTATCCTTTGGTGGAGAGTAGATTTAAGTAATGAGTGAAGAGGGATGAGGACTGAGTTGACTCATCCCTCGTAACTCAGTCCTCATCCCTGAAATTATGAGCGAGCATACGTTAAATTGGTCGGAAACGGCCGTACCCCGCTACGCCGACGCCCACATTCAAGGGTTGATCGAACGCTGCCTGGCCGGGGATGAAATCGCCTATGTCACTCTTTACGATCAGTTCGCCAACATTATTTACCGGCTGGCGTTCAGCATGTTGCAGCACAAGGAAGACGCGGAAGAGGTGTTGCAAGACAGTTTTGAGTACGCTTTCCGCAAATTAGACCATTACGACGCCAACAAATCTGCTTTTAAGACCTGGTTGTACCGCATCGCCATCAGCCGCTGCCGCAACAAGCGACGCCGCAAATGGCTGCCCACTTTTCCCATCAATCAACTGGTTGACCAGGAACTCAGCGACGACAAAACGCCGACGCCGGATGAAGCGGCGGCGCTCAACGATCAACAACGGGAGGTCTGGATTGCCCTCGGTCAACTCTCGCCAAAATTGCGGGAAACGGCCGTACTCCGCTACTACGACGGCCTGACTTACAACGAAATTGGCGCCATCCTCGACATTCCGGCCAAAACGGCCGAATCGCGGATGCGGTTGGCGCATAAAGCGTTGCGAAAATTGATGACTGACGATTGACGCAAGACGAATGACATCCTGCGTCTTATGTCTTGCGTCTGTGTATAAACTAATGATGAACCAACAACACATCCAACACAAAACAGCCGACTATGCGCTGGGGCTGCTTTCCCCGAGCGAGCGGCGGCGCGTGGAACGGCATACAATGGCCTGCGCCGACTGCCGCCAGGCGCTGCGGCGCGAGACGGAAATAGGTCAATTGGTAGGCGACACGTTAGCCATTGCCGCGCAGCCGCCGGCTAATTTGCGCCAATTTATGCCGACCATTCCCCAGCCTGGTTTTTGGCAACGGTTCAAATTCGCGCTGGTTTGGCAACGGCCGTTAGCCCCCGTCGCTCTGGTTGTCTTGTTAGTTCTGGGCAGCTTTGGCCTTTATTCATCCGAACAGCGGGGGCCATGGCTTAATCCATCGCCCACATTCCTGGCAGCTACGGCAACGATGACGGATGAACCGACGATGACGCTGACCCAGACCAGAACGGAAGAAACGGCGGAAATATCGCAAACGGCCGTGCCCAGCATCCCCAACCCGCGCCAAATCGTTGCTACCCCAGCCCCCAACCCCACGCCCATCGCCGCGCTGCCGGTAAAAGCAGTGTCCAATTAATGATGAGAAGTTACACAGAGATGCGCGGAGAAATCACGGAGTTACACAGAGAAAACGGAGAAGAGCGTAATTATCTCTCTGTGAATCTCTGCCCGACCGAAGGTTGTCTGTCTCTGTGTTACTCTGTGTTACTCTGTGTTCCTAACCCTACTAACTTATGAGTGAATTGACTACAACACCGACCGAACAAAAACCTAATTTTCTTTCCCGCCCCTTGTTAGCAGCCTTGCAAATAGATTGGGAAAAAGCGATTTACATCGCCTTCATTCTACTGGCGATTCTCACCCGATTCTGGGATTTGGGCAGCCGGGTGATGAGCCACGATGAGAGCTTACACACCCAGTTCAGCTACCAGTTTTACAATGGGGACGGTTACAGCCATACGCCGTTGATGCACGGGCCGTTTTTGTTTCATATCACGGCCGTTTCCTACTGGTTATTTGGCGCCGGCGACCTGTCAGCGCGGATACCCATCGCCATCTTCGGCGTGATTTTGGTGGCTATACCATATCTGCTGCGCCATTGGATTGGCCGCGTAGGCGCGTTGTTCGCCAGCTTTCTCTTCCTCATCTCACCCTACATCACCTACTACTCCCGCTACATTCGCCACGACATCTATATTATCGTTTGGGCGCTCATCGTCTTCATCTCTTCCTGGTACTACATCCGCCAGCGCGACGAAAAATATCTCTGGTGGTTTGCCGGGGGCACAGCCCTCATGTTTGCCACCAAAGAAGTCTCTTTCATCTATGTCGCCATTTTCGGCAGCTTTTTAATTCTGCGCCTGCTGGCTCATATTGGCCTATCCGATTGGTACGGTAAAGTATTGCCTCATTTGCGTATGCCCATCCTGGTTACATTGCTCGGCGTTTTGCTGGTTGGCGCCGGTTTTATTGGTCAGCAGTTGGTCGCTGTAGAGGAAACGGCCGTCGTCACCCCCGAAGCTGCCGAAGGATTTGCCGCCGACCCCACCGAGGAACTCCCCGTTTCCGACGCCGCAGCCGCCAGCGGTGAGACCGCTTTGCGCTGGCTGCAATTGGCCGGCATCGGCGTTCTGAGCGCCGGTCTCTTCCTGGCGGCCCGCGCCATGCGCCCGCACCTTGACAACCATCCAGAATTTGACCTGATTGTCTTGTTTACAACCTTGATTTTGCCCGCCGTCTCCCCCTTCTTAACAACCATCGCCGGTTGGAATCCGCGTGATTACACCGTCAACACTTGTATGCTAAAAGGCCAGGAGACGATGAGTTCGCTGCAAATCTTGATGGGGCGCTTGAGCAATAGTATTTGCTGGTCGTCATATCTGGATTCGGGCGTCGTCCATTCCGGTCTATTTCTCATTATCACATTGGTTGCCAGCATTTTGGTGGGATTATGGTGGAATCGGCGGCGGTGGTTGATTACGGCCGTCATCTTCCACAGCATCTTCGCCATCCTATTCACCTCCGTCTTCACCAACCCCAGCGGCTGGGCCAGCGGCATGATTGGCTCCCTCGGCTATTGGCTGGAACAACAGGCCGTCCAACGCGGCAGTCAACCCACCTTCTACTACGCCTTCGTCGTTCCCTTCTACGAATTTCTACCCTTCATTTTTTCCTGGTTAGCCATCCGTTTGTGGGCGCAAAAAGAAAAAATAAACCGCATCGCCGGGTATTGGATTAACCTGTTCATTCTCTCCCTACTTGCCTACAGTCTCGTCGATTGGTTCTACAATCGCACACTCTTACCCATCGGCGACGCGGCGCTGCCCGAACCATCCTCATTGCCCGGCTTATTTGCCGGCGGGCTGCTGTTAGGCATTGGCATTTTGTACTGGTTCTTCATCCGGCAAAACCAACTACGGGAACAACATGAAGTTGAACGCCTCAGTCAATTAATCAATGTCAAGGCATTATTCGATTTTGTACCGTCGTTAGTCTGGTGGCTAATGTTGACCTGGGTTGCCTACAGTTATGCTGGCGAGAAAATGCCCTGGCTCAGCGCCCATTTCGTCATTCCGATGGCTTTTTTGGCCGGTTGGTACATCAACGAACGGCTCCAAAACCTGAATCCGCAAACGCTGCTGGCGCGCACATCCTGGCAGTATCTGGGAATAACGATGATCTTGATAGTGGCCGTTGTTTTGGCGATTGGCCCCTTGCTGTTGGGCGAGTTTGAATTTGGCAATCAAGAATGGCGCAATTTGAATGGGATAGGGCGTTTTCTGGGCAGCGTCATCGCCGCCGGAGCCATCTATTATGGTTGGCGGTTATTCAGCCGGCGCGTTGAACCATCGGTGCGTCAACCAATCGTTATGTTGAGTTTCTTTGGCTTGCTCAGTCTGCTCACCATACGTTTCACTTATATGTCCAGCTTCACCAATGCCGACTATACCAACGAATTCATGGTTTACGCCCACGGCGCCCCAGCCACCAAAAACGCTGTTCTCAACCAGCTAGAAACCCTCTCCATGCGCATGTACGGCGACAAAAGCATCAAAGTCGCCTTCGACAACGATGTCTCCTGGCCCTTCACCTGGTATTTGCGCGACTATCCCAATCGCGTCTATTTTGGCGAAAATCCCAGCCACAGCGTTACCGAATCGCCCATTGTTCTGGTTGGAAGCCTTAACTGGGACAAAGTCGAGCCGTATTTAGGCAATAATTATCAGGAATGGACGTACACCTTTCTCTGGTGGCCGATGGAGGATTATCGCAAAATCTCCTGGAATGCGATTTTTGGCGATCCCAATCAAGTGGAACGACGCGGTTTGGGCAATTCTGACGTGCGTCAGGCGTTATGGGACATCTTCTTTTACCGCGATTATACCAAATACGGCCAGGTGTTTGGCGGCAATTATACGGCCGGGGAATGGCCGCTGCGCCATGAATTGAAGATGTATATCCGCAATGATGCGCTGGCGAATTTATGGGATTTTGGCATTGGCGCGGTGAGCGCGGTGGGGTTGGAAGACCCTTATGCCGAGAAGGAATTGACGCTGGCTCCGACGTTGGTCATTAACGAAGGCGGCGCAGCAGGAATGGGCGCCGGCCAATTGAATGCGCCGCGTAATGTGGCTGTGGGGGGGGACGGCCGTATCTACGTCCTCGACTCCGGCAACCATCGCATCCAGATGTTTGACGCCCAAGGCCAATATCTTGCCGAATGGGGCAGCCAGGGCGACCAGCCCGGCCAATTTAACGAACCCTGGGGCATCGCCGTAGACGATGAATTCGTTTATGTGGCCGACACCTGGAATCATCGCATCCAAAAATTCACGTTGGACGGCGCATTTGTGACCTTGTTTGGTCGCAGCGGCTCGCCGGCCGACGAGCCAGAAACCAATGGTTTGGGTCTTTTCTTTGGCCCCCGCGACATCGCCTTGCTGCCCGGCAGCCGCCTACTGGTGACGGACACTGGTAATCATCGACTGCAAATCGCCGACCGGGATGGCAATTTCATCAGCCAGGTGGGTAGTTTCGGCAATGTGCCAGGCCAATTCAACGAGCCGGTTGGATTGGGCACGGGCGCGGATGGCATGGTCTATTTGGCGGACACGTGGAACAGTCGCATCCAACAGTTTGATGAAAACTTGTTTCCCATCAACGAGTGGAAGGTGCAAGCGTGGGCCGGGCAAAGTATCAACAATAAGCCGTATACGGCCGTTGACTCCGCTGGCCGCATTTATGTCACCGATCCGGAAGGGTACCGCGTCCTTATCTTCAGCGCCGCAGGCGAATATCTAGGCCGTTTCGGCAGCTTTGGCACAGATGCCAACAGCTTCAGCCTGCCCAACGGCATTGCCATTGACGCCCAGGACAACATCTATATCGCCGACGCTGGCAGCCATCGCGTTCTCAAATTTGCGCCGCCGTTTGGCGTGCCTGTTCAAGAATCAGTTGATGAGGCGGTGGATGAGGGAGAAGCGGCCGTTTCCGATGAAGAGAATGCGCCTATAGAAATAGAACTATCGCCCACGCCATAACAAAAATGTTATACTAATGGAAATTTGACCTATTCTGTGAGGGCGCAATTATGGAAATGACAGCTATTGAAACAACGGGAACCATTGACAAGCACAACCGTATCCAGTTAGATCGTTCGCTGCCTATCATTGGCCCCAAACGCGTTCGACTCATCATCCTGTCTCCCGCCGACGATGATTGGAACGAGGCCGAATGGCTGCAAGCAGCCGCCCAAAACTCAGCGTTTGACTTCCTAAATGACCCCGCAGAAGATATTTATACACTGGATGATGGAAAGCCGCTCCATGCTGCAATATAAGGTTGTACTCGTCCCCTTTCCTTTTGATGATTTATCCAGCAGCAAAGTGCGTCCGGCCGTGTGTCTCACCAATGCGGTAGGGACGCATAACCACATTGTTTTAGCCTTTATCACCAGTCGCATCCCCGACAAATTGCTACCCACTGATTTTTTGATTGAAACCAACGATGATGATTTTGCATCAACCGGGTTGCGCGTATCATCAACATTGCGATTACATCGTATGACGACAGCTACAACAACTTTAATACGGCGTGAATTAGGGCAGCTATCCTCCCAACAACAGGGACACGTCAGAAGCCGGTTACAAAAACTATTCGATTTATCATAACTATCTCGTTCCCACGCTCCACGTGGGGATGCGTACAAGACGCTCGGCGCTATCTGTTTACAAGCGGACGCAGAGCGTTCTTTTTTCATTCCACGCAGAGCGTAGAGCGCGAGATTCGGATGAAAAGGAGTGAATCATGATGGATTTTACTGGTAAGACAGCTTTGGTTACAGGCGGTTCGCGCGGAATTGGCCGAGCCATCGTTCAGCAGTTCGCCCAGCAAGGGGCGCGCGTGGCGGTGCATTATCACAGTAATTTGGCCGCTGCCGAAGAAACGAAGGCGAGTTTGCCTGGCGGCCCGCATCTTATCGTGCAAGCCGATATGAAAGACGCGGCGGGCATCCAAACAATGGTCGAAACCGTTGTCCGCGAGATGGGACGGCTAGACATTCTCATCAACAATGCGGGTATTTTTGAAAGCCATCCCATCGCCGACACGAGTTATGAAGATTGGCAGGAAAGCTGGCAGCGCGTGCTGGAAACGAACCTGATTGGGGCGGCCAATGCCAGTTATTGCGCGGCAAAGGTGATGATGGGGCAGGAAGGAAACGGCCGTATCGTCAACATCTCCTCCCGCGGCGCCTTCCGGGGCGAACCGCTGGGGCCAGCCTACGGCGCCAGCAAAGCGGGGATGAACGCCATGAGCCAATCCCTCGCCAAATACCTGGCTCCCTTCAACATCTTCGTCGGCGCCGTCGCCCCCGGCTTCGTCCAAACCGATATGGCCTCTGGCACATTAGCTGGGCCAGAAGGCGACGGCATCCGCGCCCAAAGCCCGCTCAACCGCGTCGCCA
>JANTGY010000167.1 GCA_024762695.1 Anaerolineae bacterium | reverse complement strand
CTCCTGTAAAAATGTAGGTCAAGTTTGCAAACTTGACTTACGACGGCACGCCATTTTCATTCATAGTGGTCGGCGCAGCCGGTGAAGTCTCCTCTGTAAATCGAATTGGTAATTCGATGCCCGATTTACCAAATCGGGCTACGGTTTTCATCCATTCGTGGTGCGCCGGAGGCACGTGGAGTCTCCTGGAAATCAGAAACTGGACACTGGTGTTTTTTGTTTCACCAGAGAAGACCTGCGAGGTTTTTTAGCAGTTTTTGCAGCTTGGGACCAGAGGTGAAAACCTCGCAGGTCTAAAATTTGCCAGACTCCAGTTAGAAGGAAGGAATGAGGAGCGCTTCTTCCTTCTAATTTCTAATTTCTAATTTCTCCATTTCCTCTTCCTCATCCTTACCACACGCCCGGCCAGCGCCTCCGTCGCCAACGCATCAGCCAGATGATTGTAATCCCGCACCACATGGCGAAAGGACACCTTGTCAAAATAGCCAACCCGCGAGCACGCTTCCTGATGCAGCGGTTTGAGACGACCGCTCAACACCCGGCTTTGCCCCTGCATTTGCCGCACGACCACTTCTGAATCGGAAACAATTTCTACAGCTTTTGCGCCCAAATAATGCGCCAACGCCAATCCCAATAAAGCGGCATGATATTCCGCTTCATTATTAGTCATTGATTCCATCTGGCGGCTTAACCAGCCCACAAAATACCCTTCCCGCGACCGCGCCACCGCCGCCGCGCCCGCATTTTGCGTCCCTGATACCGCCCCATCCACATGAATAGATATTTGGTTCATACATCATCCTCATAAATTAGAAGGAAGAAATTAGAAATGAGAAGGAAGAAGCGCTTCTCATTCCTCATTCCTCATCCCTCATCCCTCATTCCTCATTCCTCATCCCTCATTCCTCATTCCTCATCCCTCATTCCTCATCCCTCATCCCTCATTCCTCATCCCTCATTCCTCATTCCTCATTCCTCATCCCCCTTACACTTCCAACAAATCATCTACATAGTTCGCGCCATTATTCGCCGACGATTGCCTGAAATGACGCCGCTCGCGGATAGGCTGGCGACGAGGTAAGTCGCGGCGACGGCCGTCACTGCTATGCAGGGCGCGATCGGCCGTGATCGAAATGGAACCAATGAACAGAATACGAGTCAGCCACACCAACAGCGCCACAAACATCGGTGCATAATAAACCACCGTTTCCCGCGAGACGAACGCTGTCCCTATACTGCGCGAAGCGATAGCTATCGAAACAGCATACCAGGTCATCACCGCATTCATGCTGGCGCCCAACAACCAGGCCCCTATCAACAACCACACTTCTTTGGATTCATCTTTCAACGCTTGCTGCGGCGTAAAAAGCCGGGCTAAACCAGTGAAATCTATGCCGCAAAAGGCAAAAGCCAAGATGGCCGCCCACTCAATACCCCAAAAACGCTGTCCACCCATTAAATTCATTAACGCATATTTGGTCGTATCAAAGTTGAACACCTCGAACCCGACCAATGCCGCCGCCAGAATAAGGGCCGCACCCGCGCCCCGCCCCTTTAACCACAAATAGCTTGTATTCATTTTAGTCACCTCATTTCTACCCTCATCTCTATCTGTCGCTTCAATTCGGCCAGGGGAATTGCCGTTATGATCACATGTCCGCTGTCCAGAACGACGGCAGTTTCCCTTTTTCGTCCGCCAGTCAGAATAATTATTTTTGACGCTGGGGCAGAGATTATCAAGCGTTTCATCGGCGCTGATGTTGTTCGCCCCGCAGCCACAATACGTTCAACAGCAATTAGCCCATTGCCAACCTCAATCATCATAAAAATACCTCTCGCCATATTAAGGGAAGGTTCGTTTTTAACTTCCCTATTTAGGGCGGTATGTTTCGGGAATTGCAATTCCCGAAACACCAAAGTTATTTACGAGCCTTCCCTAAGTGGCTGTCACCCCTGAGGCTTAGTGATTGCATTTGTTTCTCCTTTCATTTCGCTCGCATTGGCTCATACGCCGCTTCCTTACCTGCAATCAAGCGCGCCATACGCCGCGCCTGTAAAATCACGGCTTGTTGCAGCGTTGTCTGCCCGCCCGGCCCGGCCAATGGATGGTACAGACGGGTACTCAAGCGGCTGCCATAAGCGGCCAACACGCGCTGCACGCCCGCCTCGCCTAACTCCACTGGTCGCTGCTGTCGTCCTGTCCACACAAATTCATCTGGGCGCACCGCGCCCCGGTTGACCATCTCCAAAACCAGTGCATCGGCAATGAGCGGACGCCACTCTTCCATTAGGTCTAGAGCCAGAGACGGCCGTCCTCTCTCCACCACATGAAAAAAACCGGCATACAAATCCAACCCGGCAATCTGAATGGCCGCCCGCACATCTTTCAACAAAAGACTGTAAGAAAAACTCAACAACGCATTAAACGGATCCGGCGGCGGATGATACTCCCGTCGCTCAAATCCCCAAGAACGATCTAACAAACTGCGAATAGCTGCAAAATAATGACGCGCCGCGCTGCCTTCATGCCCTCGCAACGACTCCAAATTTGTTGCCTGCTGCGCGGCTCGCCGCATTTTGTCCATCCCCGCCAACGATTGGTCGAACAGCCGCCTGTCGCGCGGCCACACCGTCGCGCCTCGGTTTTGTCCCCGTCCCTGGCTGATGCGGTTCGCCTGCCGCTGCAAAACAACCCGCTGATTATGGATTTTGGCATCCACGATGGCCTGCGCCACCGGCAGCGCCAAACGCCCTTCATTCATCGCCCGTAATTGACGCTGGCGCAAGGCCACATGCTTGGAACCGTCCCCTTCCGGCCGAAATTTATATTTGCCAAAACTAGATAAAAAAACGAGGTCAATGTTCATCTGCACCAACGTCGTCATTATCTGCGTGGATAACTGCACATTCCCCATTACTACTACCTGATCTATCTGGTTCATGGGAAATTCCTCAATCACCTCGCCATCCTTCTTCACCACCAACCGCTCCCCGCGACGGCCAACCACCGCCCCTTGTTCTCTCACGTATACGGATGTCATCCTACACCTCCAAAAGAAGCTAGAGGATAGAGCTAGAGCTAGAGGAAGATGTCCTCTAGCTCTACACTCTAGCTCTAGCTTTATTACTTCAACCGAAACATTTGATTCTGTACAAAAAACCAGCCTACAAACTGGAAACCTTCATCAAAATGAGTAATGCGCGTCTTAGACGGCTTCATTTCCAGGCCAACCCGCTTTAGATTGGCTGCCGCCCAAACATGCGCTGTGCGAATGGCCGCCTTGTTGCGCGCCATGATGAGAAAATCATCGGCGTAACGCACCAGCGTAATACCGCGCTGCTGCATTGCCTGGTCAAAGGGATGCAAATACATATTGCACAACAGCGGCGAAATGACGCTCCCCTGCGATGTGCCAACGATGGTTTGGTCTTTACGCCACGCATTGCCAATGCGTGTATGCAGCCAACGGCGGATGAGTTCACGAATAGGGCCGGGGACGCGCCACCGCAGCAGTTGTTTCATGACAATTTTGCTTCGCATCTGTCCAAAACAATCCCGGATATCCGCGTCCAACACCCAGTAGGCTCCATCCTGGCGCGCCTTTAACACAGCCTCAGCCGCATCCTTGGTAGAACGGCCGCTCCGAAAACCAAAACTGCACGGCAAAAACTGGCGGTCAAACACTGGTTCCAGGTAATTGTAAGTCGCTCGCTGTGCCACCCGATCCCGAATCGTCCACAAAGTCAGCGGCCGCCACGCCGTATCTTTTTTGGGCACTAAAATTTGCTTCACCGGCTTAGGGTGATAGCGCTGCGCCATGAGTTCTTGGCGCAGTTCGGCCAGATGTTTTTCCAAACCGGCTTCAAATTCGGCCACCGTTTGTCCATCGGAACCTTTGGCGCCCTTATTAGCGCGGACGGCCGTCCACGCCCGGCGCAGCGCATCCAATTCATAAGCCGCTTGCCAGGGCCCATAAGGCGACTTCAATTGACTCACAAGCGGGGGAAAGCGTTGTTTATGGCGCATGCTGCCTCCTTCGGGAAGGGAGAAAAGAAAAATTAGAAGGGAGAAATGAGAAGCGCTTTTCCCTTCTAATTTCTAAATTCTCATTTCTAATTTCTTCTTTCAACGGCGTAATGCCGCCCGTTTCGTAATAACGAATGGCCGCTTCGCCCATCAAAACCGTCATTCCGCCGCACATAGCGCCACTAACCGCCCAGCCCACAAAGGGAACAAATTTCACCAACGCTGAGACCAGATAACGCAGTCCCAACGTACTCATAACCGTCCCCATAACCTCCCGGTTCATCCCACCGGTGGGTGCATGACCAAAAGCCGCGCCCACACGCATAACCACACCCACCTGCACCATCGCTTGTAAGGGAATATCCAACATGGGAACTGGCTGCGCGCCCATCAAGCCGGACAGCATCGCCGCCTGCCGAATGACGCGGCGAGCAGCCACCTTGCGTAATCCGCTGATTTCCCGTCCCAAAGGAACGGCCAGGCGGGGAACAGCATCGAGCATGGCCGGCAGCAGCTTCTCTTCGACATTGGTTCCCACCTCGGCCGAGATGGGAATGGCCGACATCCCTAACTTTCGCGTTGCTTCAGCAATGAGCGTATCGGCTTCAGCAGCGGCATCTATTTTGTTCAGGGCTAAAATGAGGGGCCTGCCGCCAGAACGCAGGGCGGCCGTCCAGCGGAAATCATCGGGACGTATCCCAACTTTGCCATCTAACAGGTAGACGACCAGCGCCGGATCACCTAACGCCAGCAACAGTTCCGCACCCATCATGCGGTTGGCGGCGGCGTGGGACGGTAGATCGGCCAGGACAAACAGGCCCAGCGATTCGACATCCAAATCAAGGGGGTGTTGGTAAGTGGTAGGCGCTTCGGCAAAGCCTGCCTTGAGCCTATCGAGAGGCTCAGCGCAAGCCGGTTCCCCAGAAGTAGACACGCTGTCGCTGTTACCTGAAATGACCCAACCCCGCAGCCGATTGAACAACAGGCTTTTTCCGGCTCCTTTCAACCCTACAAAGGCGACTCGCGCCTGGCTTTCCTGCCCAATTTCGGCTGCTAATTCATCCCATTGCCATAAATGGCGCAGGTTTTCAATCCAGCCCATGCCGCTAGAAAAACGGCCGTTATCAAATTCCGGCATCCCATTTGGAGACGCATAATCATCATACTCGTTATAAAAATCGTCGTTCATAGGTATTCCTCGATTTAGAAATTAGAAGCGCTTTTAATTTCTCCCTTCTAATTTCTAATTTCTTCCTTCACACTTTTACGTAGCCGGATGAGGATTAGGCGAGAGCGGTCATTTGACGGTAAGCAGCGACAGGCATCATTATTAAAGCGTTCGGTTAACTGTTCCACGCCCGCGCCGATGATGCACGCGCCTGTCCAATCGCTGCGTCGCGCCGCTTCTGAAAGTTGACCTTCATCATAACGCCAGAGCGGCATGGCCGCGTCCCATATTGTTTGTTGCCAGGTCTGCCAATCGTCGTCGGTGGTCGAGAGCAGGTTTAGGATGTCAACGGCCGTTAACGCCCATACCCCCGCCAATCGTTCCCCCGCCAACTTCGCCAACGGAATCATGATAGCGTCATCCAACTGCCTCAATTGCTCGCCTAACCCGCCGACCGCTTCCGCCGCCAGCGCCGTTTCCTTTTCCATATCCGGTATTAATTGCCTAAACAAGCTATCAGGAACTGATAGCGGCACGACCCCACTTTCTTCATCTCCAATTTCTCCCTTCTCATTCCCCATTTCCCATTTCTCCGCCATCTCTTCCCGCAAACTTGCCAACATCTCGCCAATTTCCGATACACGACTGTGTTCCTGGCGCGCCAGCCGCGCCAGTTCAGCCATGAATCGAGCGACAATGTCATGCCGCCCTTGCTCCCGCTGTCTGATAGATTGCTGCGTCAGCAGTCCGGCTAATCGCAGCCCAAGTTGGCGCAACTGCCAATAGCGCCAACCTAACCGGGGCCAGCGCCAAAAACGCCAGGTAAATTTCACCCAATGTCGCCAATGCGCACCCGGCCAATCGGTTAACAGGTCGCGGATAGCGGCCTCGATTTGCCCCCGCTCAACTGCTAAGTTGCTGTCAATGCTGTCGAAGACGGCCGTTTCATCCAACATCTGCTCGTAAATAGTGTCAAAGTCAGTTGCTAACGCCCACACCCAGCGCGCGGCGGTATCCACACCGGCGATAGGCCGCTCATCTAACATGGCGATTAGGGAATCGGCAATAAGCGCCCTGGTTTGCTCTCGTAGAGCGGCCATTGTTTCTATGGCTGTTTTGCTTGCTTCGGTCAGCTCGGCAGTATCTTCCTGAAACAATGTCCTCAAGTCGTTGGTCTGTTTCGCCGCTTGCCAGGGCCAAGGGAAATGGCGGGCAGTCAGGTTGTAAGCAGGCGGTAGAAAATCGCGCTCCGAGAGAAGAGCAGACAGCAGACTATCCTTGTCCAATCCTTGTCGCTGCCGCCAGGCGACAAGAACCTCTGGCGTGGGATTGTCTTCAGCATTGGCTAACCAATTGTCCAGAACGGACTGCTGCCAATGCTGAACGAATGCGTCATGAACGGCCGTCGGCGACCATTCCCAAACCGAAATCCCCAAAGAGGCCAGCGCCGGAGCGCCGGTATAAATCTGATCGGCATCAGCAAATACGTCGTGTGCAAAATCGTAAAATGGCGTCGCACACAGGCAGTACAATGTCTCCGCGCCAATCCGACTTAATGCCTGAGAATCGGGCAAACGTAATCCCGCCTCATTGGTTGGGCTGACGACCAATGTAAGGGGAGAGAAGGAAAAAGATGTAATGTCCTGTAAACAGGATTCAGCTATCTCACCCATTTCCGGAGCCAACCAGAGGAGTGTTACCTGGGTTTCGACGCCTAATTGACGGTAAGCTGTGTTTACGGCCGTTTCGCCCAACCATGCGGCCGTTTGTATCGCGCCATCCACCGCATCCAACACCAGCGCCACCTGAATTTCCCGCTCTGGCCGCAGATGCCAGCCAGCCTGAGCCAACAACTGGGCCAAATTGGGCGGTGAAATGTGGACGAGAGCATCAATCAGGCTAGTGGCAAAGTCATCATTGTCGGCGGCTGAATCAGGAAAGTGAAGGATGGTTACGGCCGTTTCCGGCCCTTCTCGCTCTGACAGCAACCGTTCCAACCACTCACCGGCCGATTTCGCCAACTCCCCGCAAGTAATGATTACTGTTCGTCCCACCAAGTTGTGTCCACTCTTCATAATCCTCTCCAAATCAGAAATTTGAAATTTGAAACGCTTCTCGCTTCTTATTTCTGCCTTCTAATTTCTAATTTTTAATTCCGGTACGGAACTCATCAATACCGCGCAAGCTGTCTGTATAATCGCGCACCAACCGTTTCAATTCGCGCAGTGGTTGGTTGAGCGAGGTATTTGTAGGCACATTGCTGTAATACTCGGTGAGCGCCGCAATCGCTTCACGCAAACCCAGACTGGCAATACGAGCGTTCACCCGCTCATTGGCTTCTGCAACTAACGCCTCTTGATCGGTAAAGACCTGGATGGCGTTAGTCAAGCCATTGGCTAACTTGATTGGATTGTTTAATGGGTCTTCAGGGCGATAGTAGAAAAATGTTCCCTGACTATAAATAAAACCGAAGATGGAACCCAGGGCAAACATCAACTGCCCCTGCTCGCCAGTGGCAAGGAAATCAGGCAAGATAAATAACGGCCGTTTGCTATGATTCGCTTCAATCGCCTGCTGGTAAAAATCGTACTGCTGTAACGCCGATGGCGGCGCGCCCGCCACGACAACCAAGGCTGTCAACCGGTATGGATCACGGGTAGAAACCAGCATCGCCTCCCCTTCAAACAGCGTGTTATCCGCATCCGGCACGCCCAATACTTCTAACCGCACCAGGCCAGCGCCGCCATCGGCCAACCGCGCTCGATCCAGGTTCCAGGAGGGCGTCGCTAGACGGAACACCTGCTGCCGCCGCCCACGAGGAGAGACATCTTCCATCTGCTCGGCAATGACTTGCTCAATGCCAATGCGGGCTACCGGCTCAAAGTAGGCGGTTAACGCTGTCACGATAGTGTGTCGCAGTTGCTCCGTATTCAAATCGCGCAAAACCAAAACATCGCCCAACCGTTGCTGCACATCGGCCCAACCTGGTTTGTGGGTTTCGTACAGAGATGTCACATAATCCGGTTCCGCCAAACTGATGGCGGCAATACCGCCCTCCCCCAGTTTTGTTAGTTGTCCCGGTAGTTCATTCTCCAATTGGTCGGCAATTGTCGCCAAACGGTCATGCAAAACAGTCACGCCTTTGGCTTGCGTTCGCAACCATTGTCCCAATTCATGCCACAGGGTTTGTTGGGCGCGGGCTAAACCATGAGCGACCTGGGTTTCATACCAGGTTTGCGCATTCTGAAAGTATTGTTTGAGCGCGGTCAGGATGCGGCCCTTGCGCCCCAATGGGAAACTGGCAGCGGCGCGGGATACGGCCGTTTCCAACTGCGACACCGTTTCTGCCAGACGTAACAACTGCTGCTCTTCAGCCGCGGCCTGCTTTTGCGCCGCTTGGTTTCGCCGCGTGACCTCAGCCAACAGTTGTTGCAAAATGGCCGTGAGGGTATTGAGATTGGTTTCAGGACTGAATAATGTTTCAACCAACCAGGTCGTCCATTGGGAAACGGCCGTGCGGCTCAGATTTTCCCCATGACTTTTGATAGCCGGTAAGAACGATTCCTTGATGCGAGCTAAACCATACTCGTTGACATATTGGCTGGCATCGCCCGCCACCTCATCGGCCGCTTTGCGGCGCAACCAGGCTGGCAGCGTCAATTCCACCAACATCTCATTCTCTGTTTCCGTGTCGAGGAGCAGTTGTTGACGTATCCGTTCAGGCCCCAATGCCGCTAACAATTGCGCCGCTTGTGGCGACA
>JANTGY010000166.1 GCA_024762695.1 Anaerolineae bacterium | reverse complement strand
AATCCACCAATCCCGTATCCAACACATCTCCGGCCCAAAACCCGGCGCGAAACTCAGCCAATCGCGCAGCGCTAAGGTCAAGCCGTTGACCGACCCAGGCCCACAACGCCTCATCGCTGATGGCCCCGCGCTGCGCTTTTTGGCCCATTTCACTGTTAAACACGATGGTTTCCGATTCCCATTCGTTCAAACCCAGTTGTTTTTCCCAACGGCGACGGCTGCTGTGGTCTTCTGTGCGAATGAGTACGCCGCCAATGTCAAATATGATTGCTTTTATCATGTTCACCTCCAAGAAAGTGTGCAAGTTTGCAAGTCTGCAAGTTTGCGAGTGGCGGGTTGTGTGCAAACCTGCCACCTGCAAACCTGCCACCTGCTTGCAAACAAAAAGGACGTAGATACAACACCTACGTCCTTCTCCAGACAAAGAAAAAGGCCGCAGGCGCTGTGTGCGCTGCGGCCAATGGTTTGTTATGTCAAACTATCGGTCAACAGGCGCACTGCGACAAGGAACAAATGCTCCACTGCTGCTTTGGGCATAAAACTGATTCATCATCATCGGTTTTCTCCTTTCGGCTGCGCCTTTAATAGTCGCGGTTGCCCGCGCCGCCTGTACTTTAGCATAAGCAAGGGAAGCGCGTCAAGGTGTTTTTACAAATTTTGTTGCTATCTGGCTCGATGATCGGGTACGATTAAGGCGATGATTGGTATTTGAAGAGGTAGCAGCCATGAAGACACTTTTAGTTTTGCGCCATGCTAAGTCTAGTTGGGATTATTCCCATTTGTCGGATTATGAACGGCCGTTAAACAAACGAGGCCAGCGCGACGCCTCTCGCATGGGCCAACTGCTCAAAGAAAACGACCTGACTCCCGACCTGATCGTCAGTTCCAGCGCCGAACGCGCCCTGTCCACCGCCGAAGCCGTTGCTCTGGCTTGTGATTATGAACAGGAAATCCAATTCACACGCCGCTTCTACCATGCCGATGCCGAGGAATACATTGAGGCGTTGCAAAAACTGGACGATGCTTATGAGCGTGTGATGGTCGTTGGCCATAATCCGGGGATGGAACATTTGGTAGCCATTTATGCCGGCGAATGGCTGCGGATGCCAACGGCCGCCATCGCCCATTTCCATCTCCCCATTACCCACTGGCGCGCGCTAAACGAGATGATGGAAGCTGAATTGCTAAATTTGTGGCGACCGAAAGAGGTGGGGTGAGGGGGAGCAGAGGCGCTGGGGTGAAAGGGTGAAGGGGTGAATTACTTACTTGCATACCTGCCACTTGCAAACTTGCTTACTTTCACACATACAAATGACTCAAGCTCTTATGCTTGGCAACCCATAAACCAACTAAACCGATTTTAAGTTCATATTGCGCTGTGGCGCCTTCGGTGATTTCTTGCAGGATGTCGCGTTCTACCAGGCTTTTTAAGGCGGCTGTGATTTCGCCTGGTGTAAGATGGATGCCGTAGGGTTCCAGATATTGGGTCATGTCGGATGGGTGGAAGGACATATCGCGGTCCATAAGGTGGGAAACGGCCGTTAACAACGCCTTTTCCGCATGAGAGGAACGCTGCCACAGGTAAGCAAAATGCATCTCCCCCAAACTCAACATCTCATCCAGCGCCGCATTGACATTAGAAATGGTCACATAACTGCGCCGTTTGCTGTTCGCCCGCTTCACCAGCGTATAACAAACAAGCTGCAAAAAATAAGGATGACCGGCCGTCACTCGCAAAATTTTATCAATCGCCAGGTCGTCGTATACCAAATTGGGGGCAACCGGCTCCTGAATCAACCGCACGGCCACATCCTCTTCCAAATAGCCAATTTTTTGATACAGGGCAATGTTAAACAACACCGACCAGTAATCGGCGCTCATCTCTTCTAAGCGGCGCGTGCCGACAAAGACAAAACTCAGCCCATTGCTGTGCTGCATGAGATGGCGCAAGTAGGGGAATAGGGTGGGCGGTAAAATGCCATCCTGCACCAGGTTCTCGAACGCTTCAAATTCGTCAAAAACAAGCAGCAGTGTAGTTTCTTCAGGCAGCAGGGCCTGGGCCTGGGGCAAAAATTGGCGTTGGAAGAAGCCGGTGGGGTCGTCTTGCCACACGGCCGTTTCCGGCACAACCAAATCAATATCCCGCGTCGCCAGCGCATCGGCAATCGTCCAGGCCAGATCGTATAACAGGGCCGGCATCCCCGGCGTTACTCCGAGCGATTGGCAGTCAATGTAAACCGGAAGCAAATTAGCCGGCACATGCTCATCCAGTCGCAGCAGCAAAGAGGTCTTGCCTGTGCGCCGCTGCCCCACCAAAATGAGAACATTGCGCTGTGTCAGACGGTCGGCGCTGGCGGCAATAAAATCAAACAAATCATTCCGGCCAAAGAATAAAGCGCTGCCGGGGCGCAGCGGCGTACCTGGCAAGTAAGGGTTAGCAATCGGCTTGAAGTCGCGTCGGGGCGGCAGCAGATGAACCATGTCGCCAAAGGAAATGGATTTATGACGCTGGTTGCGGTCATCGTAAGTTAAATTCAAAACGAGACGAAAGCGATCCAGCGCCTTTGGCTCGATGGCAAAGGTGATTTGCCGGGCGCGGCTGGGAGGCAGGAGCGGAATAGATTGGGCACGGCCGTTACTGGCATAAGCGGGGTCATCGGCCAAAATAGCAACCAGGTTTTCGGCGGCGGCCCGGCCATTATTGCGAATTTCCAACGCCACTTGCGTCTGCTCGGTGGGAATTAGCCGCTTCGTTTTTAGCGTAATCGCCAAATCGGCCCGGCCGCGCAGTTCTTCAATTTCGGCTCCGGCCAGACCGGCCCACCGTTCGACAATGGCTGTTGTTAACGGCCGTTCCACGCCCACGTTCTTATCCGGCATCTCTTCCCAAAATTCATCCAGCAAGGCCGCCGCTTTATTCAGATAAACCAGACTATCCTCGGCCAAATCAACCCGTTTGCTGTCGCGCAAATTAGTCAAAATGGGCAGCAGCTCTGTCAATTCCGGCGACCAGTAATCAACCTCATCCAAATGTTGCAGGAGCTGCATCAACTGTGGTCGCAGTAAGCTCAACTCTGTTACCGACGGCGCTTCCAACAAGCCGCGCCCGACAGTAAACGTCTGCTCCCACCGCGACAAACATTTCCAGGGGGGATGAGCGTAACGCCGCACTTCTTTCAAAGCGCCGATGATGATGGGCAAACCGGCGCGCGGCTGATTGACCATCAAAAACAGGCCGTCGGCCAATCCCGCAATGTGCGAATCTTGCCGCTGGCGCGCCCAATTGGCTAGCGAAAGCAGAAAATCGGGCGCGCTGCCGCCGCCCTGGTATTTGCCTTCCAGCCGCAGCAGCGTCGCCGCCGGGTCTTGGATGAGGTCGCGGTAAAAACGACGAGCTTGCACGGCTGGCGATTGGGCCTGACGCAGATAAACGGCCGTCAAAATCAACCCCAACGCGCCCAAAACAATCAAACCAATTTGACGACTGTCGGCCAACGCCGGCAGCGGGATGGGCATTGGGCCGGGCGGCGGCATCACCGCGCCCTGGTGGAAGCCATCATCGTAGGCAAAGCGGTATCGGACGCCCTCGTCGGCTGTGAAGGGGTTGTCCACCAGCCAGCGGATTGTGTCGCGCTCGGCCGTAATTTTTTGTTTGTCTTGCGCCAGCCATTCCTGGGCGTCGGGGTCAAAAATCTCCAAACGAACGGCCACTTCGTCCCGCTCGACATTGTTGACGGCGACGCTGAAGCTAAAGCGGCCGGGCGCGGCCTCTACGATGGGGTTGGTGAGCAGCGGTGGGCGGTTTTCTTGCACGCGGAATAACTGCACCACGCCATTGCCGGCGATGGCTAACAGGTCGGATTTTTGGCTGTTGTCCCGCTGCAAAACGTTGAGCGCGAAGACGCGGCTGCCTAAATTGAGTTGATCGGTTTGCTGCGGTTGACGGGTGTTGGCGGCGACATCGTACAGGGTGACACGGCCGTTTTCCTCGCCGAGGGCAATATCGGGCGCGCCGTCGTTGTTTAAATCGCCCCAATGCAGGCTGGTCAAATCGCCCAGGCCGGTAAGCAGCCAGGAGAGGCGCGGTTGGCCGTTTTCGATGACCAGGCGGCGCGCATGGCCGTCGGCTGTGGCGAAGAGGAAGGCATCGGGCGTTTCGCTGTCTTGTGGCAGCAAGCCCTCCAGCGGTAGTTCTGCTGCGACAGAGGTATACAGCGGCGGGCCGTCAATGGTTAAGGGCCATTGCGGTAAACGGCGGCCTTGTAAATTGAGGCCGATGACTTGCTTGTCGGCGATAAAGACAATGAGGTTGACTTGATCGCCGCCGGGTTGGTTGAAGGGGTAGATGGCATGAACCGGCTTCGGAAAGACGGCCAGCAGTTGGGGGATGGCCCCGGATTCGAGGCGGTAGAGGCGGTTGCCAGCAGCGGCGATGATGAGCGGATCGGCGAATGCGGCTTGTTCCAAAATCAGCAGGCGTTCAATTCGGGCGGGCAGTTGAACTTGCCATAATTCGGCGCCATCGGCGGTGAATACGGCGACACGGCCGTTTTCAGATCCAATGATGATTTCGGGACGACCTCGGCCGTTCATATTCGCTGTTTGCAGGCTGCTGATGGGGCTGGGCAGCGTCTTTTCCCAAATTTGTTCGCCGTTGGCCTGACGCAGGGCCAACCAGCTTTCGGGAACGTTTGTTCCTGCGATGATTTCCCCTTCAGGGGAGGCCGCTGTGCTGCGGGCGACGACAATATCGGGCTGTTTGGCTACTGTGTTAGTCAAGGCGGCCAGGTGGGTAACGACGGCGCCCGGATTGACGACCCAGGGGAAGGTGCCGTTGTTATTGAGGCGATGGATACGGCCGTCTTCAGACCCTACCAGCAGTTCATCCTCGCCATCGCCCTCAAAATCGGCGATGAGGTAGGCGCTGGGCGGGGCTAGTAAATCATACTCCCAATCGCCGGCAATTTCGCTGGCGCCAATGCCCATGCCCATCAATTCGACCTGGGCGAAACGGGCCAGCAGCAGTTCGTTATTGTCGTCGCCGTTGATGTCTACCAGCCGGGTTGGGCCAAGCGATTCGACGGCGTTGAGGGTGTCCAGAGTACGGCCGTTGCCGGATAGCAGGACCACATCGGCGGGGTTGGCGTCGGCGGCGCTGTCGGCGTTGGAGGGGCCAATAATGGCGGCGATGACGGGTTGGTTGGGCAGCGGCAGCCGTTCGGCTGTGGATAGGCTCAGGATGGGGCGGTCGGCGTCGGGGGCCAGATGGCGCGTCCATTGGCGGCGGCCTTGTCCGTCGTAGGCGATGATGCTGCCAACGGCCGTGCCAATGAGCAATCCGGGGCCGTTTTCCAGCGGAATGGGGGCCAGGGCGGAAATGGGTTTGTTGATGGTGCGAAACAGAATTCGCTGCCGGTCAGCGTCGTACAAGGAGACCTGGCCTAACGATGAGCCGACGGCGATGGCTGGTCTCCCCTGGTGGTTGACGACGTCCAGGGCGGTAATACGGCCGGAGATGGGCTGTTCTTGCTCCCATTGCAAACGGCCATTGCGGTTGATGAGGACCAGTTGGCTGAAGCGGAGGCGGGGATCGAACCAGCCCAGGGCGATGTCGGCGCGGCCGTCGTCGTCTAAATCGCCAACGGCTAACTGAGGTTCGGTTTCCAGGGCCGGATTGCTGTTGCGCACGTAGCGCCAAATTAAACGGCCGTCGGCGCTGAACAGTTGTAGTTGGCCGGTGTTGAGCAGGACGAGGATTTCGTGACGGCCGTCGCCATCCCAATCAAGACTGTCGAGGGCGACGGGGATGGCCTCGTATTGGGCCAGCCAGTCGTCGGCCGCCGCCTGATCGCCGCCGACAAGCAAATCGGTGGGCGTTTGCAGCGGCACAAGGGGAACTTGCCAGATTTCGACGCCGGTCGCCGAGAGGAGAATGAGCCGATTTTGCAGGCCGAGAACGATTTCTTGCGGCGATTGCAAGGGGTCGTTGGCGTTGGTTGTGTGGAGGGTCAGGATGGGGCCGGGGGCGATGTAGCTGTGGCGCAGGGCGCCGTTGGCGTTCAGAATGTCTACTTTGCCGTTTTCGTCTACGGCAACGAAGTCGTCAATGCCGTCGTCGTCCATGTCGGCGGCGATTAGCTGTTGGATGCGGCCGGAGGCGCGGTATTGCCAGTAGGTGGGGGTTTGGGGCTGGGCGGCGGCGGGGCTGGGGAGGAGCAGGAGAAGCAGGAGGACGTAAAACGTGAAACGTAAGACGTAAGACGTAAGACGTAAAACGTAAAACGTGAAACGTGATGCTTGGCGCTTCATTCGTTAGCGGACATGCAAACCTGCTAACCTGCAAACTTGCAAACTTGCCACTTGCTTACTCCGGCGGGCGGAGGGCATAGCCGACACCGCGCTCGCTGATGATCCAGACATCGTAGGGGGTGATGGCGCGACGCAGCCGTTTGATGAGGGTTTTGAGCCGGTCGGGATCGTTGACCAGGACGTCGCCCCAAACGGCCGTTTCCAAATCGTTACCGGGCACAACCTGGCCTTCCAATTCGCATAGTCGGGCCAGGATGTTGAATTGGGAGGTGGTTAGGCTGATTTCTTGCCCGTTGGCCCATACCTGATGTCGCTGTTGGTCGATGACGAACGGCCCGGCCTGAATTAGACCGGCTACCTCCTGGCGGCGGACGAAGCGGCGCAGGATGTCGTTGGCGTAATGGTAACGGCCGTCTTTCTGTTCCAACAAACATTGTTGTTCCAGTAAACGTAGGCTGTCAATGGGGCCGTCGGCAATAGCCAAAGCGTATTGTTCGATGGGCGTGAGGTTCTGCCATAAATAGCCCAAATGGGAACCGGCCTCGACTTCGATGGGGCCGTCTAATTGGGCGAAATGGACGACGGTGGTTAATGGCTGACCCTGGATTAAGGTCTGGAAGGCATGGTAACCGGCGATGTGCAGGAAGAAAGGGTGGGTTCCGACGAGGTGCAGTAAATAATCGCGCAGCGCCGGGGTAAATTGCACGCTGGCATCGGCCAGACGGTCGGCCAGCAGACCGTGCGCTTCTTCCGGGGTAAACAATCCCAGCGGCAGGGTGACGAAGATGTTGAAGAAGGGGGAGCTGAGGATTTCTTCGGAGGCGGTGAGGGCGAATAACGGCCGTTGGCTGGCGGTGAGGTAGGCTAATCCATACTTGGTCGTCAAGCCGCGCAAGCGAGCGAAGAAATAGGGCGTCAGATGTTCATTCCCGGCCAGCAGTTCAAATTCGTCGAGCAAGACAACGACGGCGATGTCTTTTTGACTGAGTTGGCGCAGCAGTCGATCCAGCGTGCGATAAGAAGCTGGCTGCGATGGCCCGGCATCGAGCGACACGCCGGCATCGTCGGCGGCGTCCATCAGGCCGGTTTGCAGGGCTTCGTAGACTTCTTCGGGCGGCGAGCCGCCTAGCTCCTGGCAGTCGATCATCACAAAAAAGGCGCGGTCGGCGGGCAGGTTGTGGCGTTGGCGCGCCTGGGGACGGCAAAGGTGCATGAGCAGGGAGCTTTTGCCAATGCGGCGCGGGCCAATGAGCGATACGCTCTGCCCATTACGCAGCAGGCCCAGAATTTGTGAGATTTCGGCGGTACGGCCGTAAAAATCGGCCGCATTACGGATAGCGCCTCGGTGGTAGAAGGGATTGTCTGTGCTCATGGGGTTATTGTAAAACGTAATGCGTAAAACGTAAAGCGCAGTAAACGGAGTGGAGCGGCGGTGGGGTCTTGTTAGTAGGAGAGCAAGGGCTATAATTTTGTAATGATTAATTTAGCCAATGCCCACCGTTCAATTCGTTCGTTTACTGACCAGGATATTGATGCCGCTTTGCTCAACGACTTGTTGTTTACCGGCCTGCGCAGTTCCAGCTCAGGCAATATGCAAACGTGGTCGGTCATTGTGACCAGAGATGAAGCCAATAAGCGCAAGCTGTATGAACTGCATTTGGAACAGACGATGGTTCTGGAAGCGCCGGTTGTGTTGACCTTTTGCGCCGATCTGTTTCGGATGCGGGAGTGGATTCGCGTCAATAAGGCCAAGCAGAGTTTTGACGATTTGCTGGGCTTTTTGACGGGAACGGTTGACGCGGCAATTGCGGCGCAGACGATTAGCTTGGCGGCCGAATCGGTGGGGCTGGGGATTTGCTACATGGGCACAACCTGGTGGGCGGCGGACGAGATTATTGAATTTCTGGATTTGCCTCAGGGGGTTTTCCCGGTAACCAGTTTGGTTGTTGGTTATCCGGCCGAAGACCCGGCGCTGCGCGACCGGCTGCCGCTGGAGTTGATGGTGCATCAGGAGAGATACCAACGGTTGTCGGATGAGGAAATTCGCGATTCTCATGCGGAGCGGGAGCAAAAGGCGTGGGCGCGCTATAACGCGATGGAGTCGGTGCGACAGCGGTTGGCGGAGGCGGGCATTAGGCACGTCACTGATTATTACACTTCAAAGTTTAAATACTCCAAAGAACTCCATTTGCGAGTGAGTAAGATGCTGATTGAAACGCTGCAAGCGCAGGGTTTGTGGCTTTGAGGGGGGTGGGGTGAACGGCCGTTTCCTCCACAAAGCGGTTGACGAATTTGGTAGAATTGTTCATACTGGAAAATAATTGTATTACATTGTATTACAGAAGGTGAAAGATGACAGCACAACAGCGCGAGTCACGCATTATCAGTATTTCTGTTCCGCCAGACATGTTTAAGGCTATTGAGAATGCGGCCCAGATGGAAAATCGCACCAAAAGCGATTTAATGCGCGAGGCGTTTCGTCATTATCAATTTGCTACGCAATGGCGGTTGATACGACAATGGGGCGAGGAAACGGCCGTTCGCCTTGACCTGGAAACCGATGACGAGTTAGAAGCGTTTCTCGGCTAATGCCCCCATTACGAATCGTATTCGATACCAACGTATATATTTCCGCCGCGCTCTTTGGCCGCCGCGCCGAAAG
>JANTGY010000165.1 GCA_024762695.1 Anaerolineae bacterium | reverse complement strand
AAATGGCTCTTCGCCAAATAGTGTACCAAACGAACCGAATACACTTAGCTTGTCATTCCCGCGAAGGCGGGAATCCATGCTTTTAGAGGAGTGGATTTCTGCCTTCGCAGGAATGACAGACATGGTTATGGGTTTATCAAGCACACTGTTCGGCGATGACCCTGAAAAATTTAAGCGAAAAGCAAGAAACTAGGTGAAAACGGGAAAGTCATTTGAATTAGGAAAACAAGGATTCTCCCGTTTTCCCTGAGTAAACCACAAAGAATCAGCACGTTTGTTATCAAAACACCTTTGGTGGTTTACCAAATATATGGGACTCTGAAATCCCGTCTGTTCCCTGCCGGGAAATCTGCTAGAATGAGCGCCATTTAGAATTGACTCAGGAGTTTTTGATGGATATAACGGCCGTACTCACCCTCCTCACCCATGGCAACCAACTCAAACGCACCGCCCGTACCGGCTGGGTACAGCGCGGCGTACCCCAGGCTGAAGATGTCGCCGCCCACAGTTTTGGCGTCGTTTACACAGCCATGATTCTGGCCCAATTGGTTGACGGGCCAGTGGACATGGCCCGTCTGCTGGCAATGGCCGCGCTGCACGATCTGCCGGAAGGCTTGACCACCGACATCCCCACCCCGGCCTGGCGTTACCTGCCGCCCGGCGTCAAAACGCAGACGGAGCGAGGGGCGATGGGCGAAATTCTGGACGATGCGCCCTTTGCTTCAGAGTGGATGGCTTTGTGGGAGGAGTTACATACGGGGGAAACGGCCGTGTCCCGCCTGGTTCACGACGCCGACAAATTGGATATGTTTTTGCAAGCCAGTATTTATGAGGCGCAAACCGGCAATCGTCACCTGGCCGAATTTTGGCGACGGCCGTACCAATTCAACTTCCCCCAGGCGCAGGCCATTTACGATGAACTGCGCGCGCGCCGGACGGTCGAATAACCGTCAGCGAATTTCAATTTTGGTGATCGCGTCAAAATCCAGCGTCTCCGCGCCTCCCAAAACCGTTTCCAGCGCAATTTGGGCGAATTGAAAGAACGCCTGCAATTCGCCAATGCGCTCCAGATAATAATGGGCTAATTCACGTTCCTCTGGGGAGAGTTCGCTGCCCGCCTGCTGCAATTTTTCGACGCTTTCCCCCAGTACTTCTAGAGCCAGGTTGACTTCGCGCCGTTCCCGACTGCTCAACACGTTGCGAATCACCTGCCACATGTCCGATTCCGCTTTGTAATACTTTTTGCGCTCGCCGCGCACCCAAACTTCGGTTGCCATACCCCAGCGCTCCAACGAGCGCATGTTCATACTCACCGAGCCTTTGCTGATTTGCAATCGCTGGGCTAAATCGTCCAACGAAAGCGGCTCCGGACTGAGGAGAGCCGCGCCGTAAAGGCGGCCCATCACCTCGCTAAAGCCAAAAAAGCGAGCCAAACGGCCCATGCCAGATATAGTGCTTCGATTAACGGCGGCCAAGTTGTCGTGCATTGTATTCCTTTGCGTTCAGAACGTTTTGAAAGCAGGAATTATAATGGCGGAGCGACGAAGTGGCAAAGTGGTGGAGCAGCGCGCTTGCCAGTTCGCAGGCGGCAAGCGATAAGCAGGGACTGATAAGAAAACAACTTCCTTCTTTGCCCTTTCCCTTGTCACCCCTTTCCCACTGCCCAAACCGGCCCATGCCCTTGTCCCAGGGTCCAGTCGGCTCCGTTTTGGATGGCTTGGGCCGTGAATTGATGGGCGCGGCGCACGGCCGTTTCCATCCCCATTCCCCTCGCCAGCCAGGCGCACACAACCGCGGACAGCGTATCGCCGCTGCCGTGTGTATGGGGGGTGTCAATATAAGGCGTTCGCAAATGGGTGATTTTATCGCCGTCGTAGAACACATCTACGATGTCGTCCCCATCGCGTCCCCCTTTGACGAGGACGTTTTTGGGGCCGAGGGTGTGGATGTGGGCGACGGCCGTTTCCATCTCCGCCACCGTTTTTACCACCAATCCAGTCAGCAATTCCGCCTCGCGCCGGTTGGGCGTAACCAAATTGGCCAGCGGGAACAACAAACCAATGTACGCCTCCACCACATCTGGCGGGAACATTGCCCGCCCCTTATGGTCCACCAACACTGGATCAACAACAATATTGGGGATACTGTAAAGATGCAGCCAGGCAGGCATCTCTTCAATTATCTCTCTGCGCCCCAAAAAGCCGGTTTTGACCGCATCGGCGCCATAGTCAGATAGGACGGCTTCCATTTGGGATCTGACAAAATGGCTCGGCATGAATTCTAGGCCTTTGACACCTACACTGTTTTGAGCGGTAACGGCCGTTACCGCACACATCCCATACGCTCCCAATACAGCCCACGCCCGCAAATCCGCCTGCAACCCTGCCGCCCCGCCGCTGTCTGACCCCGCAATCGTAAGCAACTTCGCTGGTTCATTCATAAACAACATACCGCCAAGTGCGACATACCTCCGAGGTGCGTCGCACTGACAAAAAAGAGCGAGGTGGAAAACGCCGCCTCGCTCCTCAAAAAATCTACGTCACCTGCGAAATCTGCGGATCAATGCATCGCCTCCAAAATCCCATTCAACGTCGCGCTGGGACGCATCGCCTGGCGCGTTTTCTCAACATCAGGTTGGAAATAACCGCCAATATCCACCGGAGCGCCTTGCGCCGCCAAAAGCTCGGCCAGAATTGTTTCCTCATTATCGCTAAGTTGCTGGGCCAACGGCGCAAACAACTTTTTTAACTCCATATTCTCGTCTTGCGCCGCCATCGCTTGTGCCCAATACATCGCCAAATAGAAGTGGCTGCCGCGATTGTCCAACTCGTTCACAACACGGGAAGGCGATTTGGCGTTTTCCAGGTAATCGCCAGTTGCTTGATTAAGCGTCTTCCCCAAAAGCAACGCATTGGCGTTACCCGACTGGCGACCTAATGTTTCCAGGGCGACGGCCAGCGCCAGGAATTCGCCCAGCGAATCCCAACGGAGATGCCCTTCTTCTACAAACTGCTGCACATGCTTGGGCGCAGAACCGCCCGCGCCCGTCTCATACAACCCGCCGCCAGCCAACAGCGGTACGATGGAGAGCATTTTGGCGCTCGTTCCCAACTCAAGAATGGGGAATAGGTCGGTCAAATAATCACGCAGCACATTGCCAGTCACGGAGATAACATCATTGCCCGCCGCGATTTGTTCGCAGGAGAAGCGCATCGCGTCAACGGGGGACATAATGCGAATATCCAGACCGGTTGTATCGTGCGTTGGCAAATAGGCATTCACTTTTTCGATCAGGTTGCTATCGTGAGCGCGATCGGGATCGAGCCAGAAGATAGTGGGCGAACCGGTCTCTCGCGCGCGGCTGACGGCTAATTTCACCCAATCCTGAATGGGGAAATCTTTCGCCTGGCACATGCGCCAAATGTCGCCCGCTTCTACATTGTGTTCCATCAACGTTTGCCCAGCTTGATTGACAACCTGAACCGTTCCGTTGGCCGGAATCTCAAACGTCTTGTCATGGGAGCCGTACTCTTCTGCCTTCTGCGCCATCAGCCCTACATTGGAGACATTGCCCATCGTCGTCACATCAAACGCGCCATTTTCCTGGCAGAAGCTGATGATCTCCTGGTAAATGCCGGCGTAAGCGCGGTCGGGAATCATCATTTTGCTATCGTATGCTTTGCCATCTGGCCCCCACATCTTGCCGGAGGTGCGGATGGCGGCGGCCATGGAAGCGTCAATGATGATGTCGCTGGGGACGTGCAAGTTGGTGATGCCTTTGTCGGAGTTAACCATTGCCAGATCGGGGCGCGTTTCGTAGACGGCTTGGATATCCGCTTCGATGGCAGCCCGTTCTGCAGCGGGGAGGGATTGGATTTTGGCGTACACATCGCCAAGTCCGTTGTTGGGGTTGACGCCAAGTTTGGCGAAGGTGTCGGCGTACTTCTCGAACACGTCTTTGTAGTAGACGGTAACGGCATGGCCGAACATGATCGGGTCGGAGACTTTCATCATCGTCGCTTTCAGATGCAGCGAAAGGAGGACGCCGTCTTCGACATCATTGATCTCTTTTTCGTAGAAGGCGCGTAATGCTTTGGCGCTCATGAATGAGCCGTCGATCACTTCGCCGGGGAGAAGGGGGAGGCTCTCTTTCAAAACCGTCTCGCTGCCATCTTCGGCCACCAGTTTGATTTTGACATCATCGGCCGTTTCCAACACAACAGATTGCTCGCTGCCGTAAAAATCGCCGCCATCCATGTGGGCGACGTGGGTTTTTGATTCGGGAACCCATTTGCCAACGCGATGCGGGTTCTTCTGGGCAAACTGCTTGACAGCGGCGGCAACGCGCCGGTCGGCATTGCCTTCGCGCAAGACAGGGTTGACCGCGCTGCCTAATACGTTAGCATATTGCGCTTTAATCGCCGCTTCGTCATCATTTTGAGGGTTAGCGGGGTAGTCGGGGAGGGCGTAGCCGTTCGCCTGCAGTTCTTTAATCGCTGCCTCTAATTGGGGAACAGATGCGCTGACATTGGGTAATTTGATGATATTGGCTTCTGGCGTTTGCGTTAGTTTGCCTAACTCGGCCAGCGCGTCAGATTGCCGCTGTTCTTCGGTGAGATATTCGGGGAAGTTGGCGATGATGCGGCCGGCTAGCGAAATGTCGCTTAGTTCTATGGCGACATTGGCGGCGTTAGTGAATGTTTTGATGATCGGCAATAATGAGTACGTTGCTAAAGCGGGAGCTTCGTCAGTGAATGTATAAATGATTTTTAATGCTTGATTGGTCATGATGAGTTCTTGGTTTTCTCCTGCAAGATAGAAAGGGAGGGAGGACATTCTTAATCCCCGCCTCTTTTTTTAGATGCGCGACTACGGTTCGACTCAATTGTAAAGCGCATCTGTCAATGGTTGTTCGGCCAGCAATTATACCGTTAATCGGGCAGGATGGGGAAAATTCATGACATATGTCAGGTGGGAAAAGTGACGCCCTGCCTTTGGACGAGGGGTGTTTGTATAAGCTGGGGCGGGCAGGCTTCGAATTCGAGCGTCTCGCGCGTTGTTATGGTTGTGTGTCGCGCGTTTGCACGGCCGTTCTGAAAAAGTCGCTTTCTATATTCTCAATCTCCCGGTCATCGCGCAGGCGGGGCAAACGGGGGCGGACAGGAACGCGCATGGCTGTGACATTGGCCGATTCAACGCGTCCCCACATATCCGAGCTAATCTCGTAACGCTGGGCGCGCACTCTCGCTGTGGGCGAGTCGTCTGCCTGATAGGCAGGGACGGCGTCTCGATACAAGCCCACTAAATCAATCCCGCCTTTTTCATTGCGCCGAATGCCCGTCCACTGAATCAAGTGAACTTCATCGCCAATTTCCAGGGATGCTCCTGCTTCCCACACAACCACACGGGTCATATTGGCCAGACTATGGAAAATGGGGCGCGGTAGTTGGAAGCCGATGCGGCGGACGAAGCCGTTAACCGCAACGAGTGAAAAGACGAGTGCGGCGATGCTGGATGCCAGTACGTACTTGAACCAGACATTGAGAAATTTCTTGTCGGCGCTTATCCAAGGCGGCAAATCATCTTCTTCATCATTTGTTTTTGCTTCCGCTGTTGGAGCGGTTTCCGCTGCGGGCACGGCGACTGCGATTCCGGTAGTTTCAATGAACTTCTCCAAATCCGCTATGGCGTCTTCCACGGGTGGTCTGGCATCCTCCGGCGCATTTTTAGCCAGATCATGCGTCCAGGTCAACACAATATCTGCTTTTTGGTCTAGGGTGAGATTATTGAGGGCGTCAATGGGCAGTGGGACATCTTCCATGAAGACGAGTAGATCGGCGATAGCTTCTTCGACCATTTCGGCGCTTCCCGGCGGGGCCTGAACTAAAATATCTTCTAAGCCGGTGCGCACGTTGTTGACTCGCTCGGCCAGAGTGGTGGGGGCAGGCTCTTCCTCTGGCTTGATGAAGGTCGAGAAAATGTGAAAAGCGCTGGGAACAGCAACGTATAGAAAAGTCGGCAAGATAAAGAGGAACAGGGCGGTATAAGCAAACCAGGAACGGAGCGGCGGCGAGAAATCAGGAAAAGATTTTGCCGGCATAACGGCGCGTTGGGCCTTGTAGATACGTAATCTGGGCCACGCGCCTAACATGGTAATGGTGGGCACGATGCCGGCCAGGGCAATGACGACGAGTAAGGTAATGTGAGGACCAACTTTTTCGGCTTCTGAGTCGTAATGAAAATAAGCGGCCATGATGACGAGAACGGCCGTAATCAACAACCCCGCAGTCGCCATGCCAAACCGCTGCTGCCATTGTTGTAACCTCACCATAAACGATGCGGGCAGGAATAGAATGGGAATCAGCGCTAATAATGTTAAAACACCTGCCGCCATGAGCGCCCACTGGACAGGATGCGGCTCAAAGTTATAAGCAAAGAGCAAGGCCAGCATGAAAAAGGCTAACCCGGCGGCCAAAATCGGCCAAAACAGCGTTGCGCTGTTTGCTTTGCGCCAGTCGCGTAATTGTTTGACATGATGGGATGTGGATGGGTTAACGATGTGCATCCAATTGCGATTATCGGCCCCACAGCGCGGGCAATTAATCTGGTCGCGGCGTTCATCATCCCAGTTTTGAAAATCGTCCGGGTCAATATTGGCTCCAGCACGCGCTTCCGTCATAACGAGTCGGCGAGACCGGTCTGGTTGGTAGCGGAGCTGTGCGTCGTGGTGATTGTCGGGCGGAAATTGCCATTTTGGGGTGCGCGGAGGATCGCGCAAGGCATCGTCTTCGGCTATGGTAAAAACATGATTACAACAAACGCATGTCAACTGGCGGGCAATGCGCGTTTGGGGCAAGGCTGGAAGGTTGAGCATAACATCCCTCTTTACAAAACGGCTGTTTCCTCCGCCGCTTACTACGATACTACAGGCTCATATGAAACAATGTCATTAGCATATACCAAAAGGCAGGCATGAATCAAGCGCCATAATGTAAAGTAGTTTACAAATTGCCGTGACGACAAGGATACAGGCGACAAAATCGGTATAATTAGAGACGTAATGGAAGGCGCGTTTCAGCGGCGCAAAATAGCAGGCTCCACTTTGCCCCCGCTCCTGTCTCCGTCTCAATCTTTGTTTTGGTAAGCGGCGTAAATGGTAATGATGCAAAAACGAATTTCTTTTCTTATTATTGGTTTGATTGGATTAGCGGCTGCAAGCTGCGGATTCGGGCGCGATGAACCGACAACGACGGCAACGGCCGTTCCCCTCACCCTGGAATTGACGACCGCTGCGCCTGAACACACCCCCACCGCCGCGCCGCCCACCATTGAGCCATCGCCGGAACCAACAATTACAATCACTCCTTCCCCCTTGCCGCCCGATTTGGCGATCAGCCCCGATGGGGTCGTTTTATATCCTGCGCCGCAGATATATGACGGGGATAAAGTCACTTTTCAACTACGGCCGTATGTGCCCGACACCGTACAGCCAGAAAATGTAACGGTCACGATTTGGGCCGATGGCCAGCAGGTTGGCTCAGGCGTTCTGAACGAACGCAACCTGTCTGGCGAACCGTTTGGCCTTATCAAATGGGCCTGGGACACAACAGGCTTGGCCGGCAAGCGACAAATCCAAATCATGCTGGATATGGACGATACCATCCAGTTAGGCGATGAAAACCCGGATAACAACCAGGTCTCCTTCTTCATTACGGTGTACGACCGCGACTTACTGCCCGCAACGGAGGCCAACGCCGCCTGGGTGACAGCCGATACCGCTTGCTGCCACGTTCATGTGGTCAGCGGCACAGCCGCTTACCGCGATTTGCCCCAATTATTAGCCGCCTCGGAAACGGCCGTGCAACAAGCTGCCGCCCAATTAGATGAACAACCACAGCGCCCCATCGACATCTATTTCATTGATCGCATCATCGGTCAAGGCGGCTACGCCGGTTCAGAACTCGTCGTCTCTTACCTTGACCGCGATTATGCCGGCATTTCGCTGCAGCAAGTATTGATTCACGAAGCCGTCCACATCATCGACCGCCAAATTGCGCCGCAGCGCATCTCCTTTTTAGCCGAAGGAACAGCCGTATGGGCCAGCGGCGGCCATTACAAACCAGAAGATTTGGCGCAGCGCGCCGCCGCGTTACGCCAATTAGAGATGTACATTCCCCTGACCGAACTGGCGAATGATTTTTACCCGGTGCAGCACGAAATCGGCTACCTGGAAGCCGCCGCCTTTGTGGATTATCTGGTTGACCGGCATGGCTGGTCGCGCTATCGTGATTTTTACAGCGATGTCACCCTGGACGATGCAGAAACGCCGGCGCTGGCCTTGGATGTCAATTTGCAAATTTATTACAACAAAACATTGGCCGACATGGAAGCAGAATGGCTGGCTTACCTGGATGGGTTGGGGTGGGATGGCACGGCCGTTGCCGACCTGCAAACAACCTTACGCTACTACGACGCCATGCGGCGTTACCAACGACTCTACGACCCAACCGCATACTTCCTTTACGCCTGGCTTCCTTATCCCTACGAAGTCAGCAGCGCCGGCAACCCTGCCGATTTGAATCGCCATCCCCAATCAGAAACGAACATGACTCTGGAATTGATGCTGCAAGCCTCAAACGAAGAACTACATACGGGAAATTACGATCGCGCCAATGTCATCCTCGATAGCGTTAGTCGAGTCCTGGACAACGGCGGCCTCTTCCAAGACCCATTAGCGCTCAGCTATAAAAACATTGTTCATGTAACGGCCGTTAGCGGCTACCAACCTCAGCAAATCATCTTGTCCGGCAAACAGGCCGACGTTTGGGCGACCAATTCACAGACCAACGTCCTCATTCAACTGAATCTACTTCTCCGCGGCCAAGAATGGATATTGGCCGATTGACAACGCCATTTACTGATTGTCAAATCGCCTGAAAAGAAACCATTTCTATCCTCAGGACTTTTCCAAACTCATAATAAATTTATCAGTTTGGGCAATGCTGCGCGTCAAACTTATATTTTGTGAGCCGGGTATTACCCGCACGAGGGCG
>JANTGY010000164.1 GCA_024762695.1 Anaerolineae bacterium | reverse complement strand
GAGCCACTTCCACTAATGACGCATCGTCAAAATAGGTATTGAGGAATTTATAGCATTGGTTGACGCCTTGCACAGCCCAATCGGCGGCGACGAAAACAGTCATCTTGTCGCCGGTGGCCGTCGCTTCGACGGAGAATAAATCCCAGCGATCGTGGGGCGAGCTGCTGGCGCTCCAGACCACATCGCCATCGCTCCACAAGCCGCTGCCGTTGGGGTCAAGTCCGGCGCGCATGTTCATGTTTAGACCGGTGTAGGAGGGGTCGTCGGCAGCCATTGAGCCGTAGCCACGGCCGTAAAAGGTGAATTTGTAGGTGGTTCCGGGGACGACGGAGACGGTTTGCCAGACGCCGCCGGCCCAAGTGTCCCAGTTGTTGCCCACGTATTGGGAGGCGCCGCCGCCATGAACGAAGTCGGTGGCCATGCCCCAACGCGGGCTTTTGCGGTAGGGATTGGTACAGTCGTCAAACAAGTCGGCGCTGCTAACGCGGTCCCAGCGTACCCAACCGTTGGCTGAACCGTCCCCATTGTAGGGGGCTTCAAAGCCGGGATTGGTGAGTAGATTGGTTTGCAGCAGGGGAGCGGCGGCGGCGGATGGCGCGCCTGTAGTCGGCGCGCCGACTACGACCGCGATGAGAGCGATTGCGAGCAGGGTCAAAAGTTGAATGAGATGGTTTCGTTTCATATGTTTACCTTTCGTTTTGTTTGGTCAGGCGGCGGATTAGCGAACCTGCCAACAGGAAGATTACCACAACAGCCGCGCCAATGAAAATGGAATTGGAACGGCCGTTTTCCGGCGCGTTGGTTGTGGGGGATGGCGGGGCAGCGGGCGCATTTACCGGCGCTGAGTCGCCTACGGTTTGCGGCGGGGCGGCGGTGGGCGTAACGGCCGTGTAACTGCCAAACGCCAACTCGACCACATTGCCCTGCGCCAACATCAGCGTCCAATCGCCGGTTGTCGTCAACGTTTCATCCGGCGCGATGGAACGGGTGATTTTGTATTCGCCCGGCGCTAGATTTTCCAGGCAGTATGGCTCGGAAATGCCGTCAGTTACGGTGTTGCCGACGACGGTGGCCTCATTAAAAACGGTGAAGGCGACGGCCGCTTTGAACGGTTCGCCGGCGTCATGTATTCCATTCCGGTTCAGGTCGGTGAATGCTTTGATGCAGATGGCGGTGCGGGGCAGGATGACGGTCGTTGCCGTGGGCGGCGGCGGTTTGGTGACTGTTGCCGTGGGCGGGGCAAATACGGTTGGCGTTGCTGGCGGCTCAACCTGTCCGACTAGCAGCGTTTGCCCTGGCGTGATGACGCTGTCTTCCGTCAAATCGTTCAAAGCCAACAGCGCATCCAGCCCAATCCCGGCGCGGGCGGCGATGCTCCACAAGGAATCATTCGGCTGCACGATGATGGCGATGTTGCCTTGAGCGTCTGGCGTTGGAGTTGAGGGCTGTTGGGCTAGAGTCGGGCGCGGGTTTGGTAACAGCGCCGCCATCAGGAGAAGAAGTAATAGAGTTGTTCCTTTATAAAAATTGGTCGTGTCATTCCCACGCCGGCGGGAATCCGTTCCTGTAAAAAAGATGGATACCTGCCTTCGCAGGTATGACAGCGGCAAGTAATTGTTAATCAGGAACAACTTTAATGAATAATGAATAATGCATTGTAATTTTTTAATCATTAATCTTTAGTTCCCAACTGTCGCCCATGATCTGCCCCGCTGGATCAATAACCGGCAGCCGTATGCCTGTTTCGGCGTTGTAAATGCCGATAATGATTTGATGTTGGGCGGGGTCGAACGGTTCAGACAAGGAGAGGATGCGACGGTCGTGCAGGAGCAGTCCGGGCCGCCACCAGTCGGCGGGCCAATTGCCGCTGCCGGGCGGCCCGTCGTTTTGGGCGACCGTTCCTTCCGGGCTGATGATGTGGATAAAAACAGCCAATGGTTGGGATGGCGGGCTATCGGCTGACCAAACTAAATCGACTTGCACCGTTTGGGGGGCAGGCGATGTTAGCTGTGCGTCGTGCAGCGTTAATTGACCGTCGAATGAGGCTTGCGGCGGCAAAATGGGCGGTTCGGCGATGATGAGATAGCGGGCGTAAAGCGGGTATGGTTCAGGTTCCAGATCGCCGCGCGTCAGGGGGCCGGTTTCTGTCCAAACGAGGGCGTTGGCGGGCAGCGCTGGCGGAATGAAGTCGCGCGTATCGTGCGGCCAAATGAAAAGCTGCGACATACGGGTAAGCGGGGGCAATCCGGCATCGGGCCAAAAGCGATGGACGTTGGGATTTGTTACTAAAAAGGGAATGGACGGCCAGCCAGACCAGAAGCGGTCGTCAATGAATCGGTCTACGCCTGGCGCCTCTTCATTGGCTTGTTCAGCCAGCGTTCGCGCGGCTTGCTCGAACAAGTAGCCAGTGTCTGGAGATTGGTTGTAATTGACATAATCGCGCACTGTCATCGTTAAACTGCCTGTTGCCAGGATAAAAACGGCCGTTTTCCGCACCCCGCCTGCTATCAATTCCCCTTCCCACAACCGGGCCAGCCCAATAGCAGGCAAGATGAGGATGCCGGGTAATACGCCGGATGCCCGCAAAAAATGGGGTGTGTCGGCGGCTAAGATGGTGGGGCCAAGCATAACGGCCGTCCACAACAACCCAATCATCGCCGACGGCCGTTGCCAATTTTTAAGCGACCAGCCCAGCCCAACAAGAAAGGGTAAGGCCATAAACCAATCAAAAACAGGCCGTCCGGACGGGTTGTGTCTGAGAATCATATCGCCTTGCCCCAAGAACATACCCAACGCCTGCCCCACGTTTCGCCACAGCGTTCCCCACAAATCGCCGCCGTTGACGGCTTGGTTGAGGATGGAGACTTGCCCGGTGCGGCCTAGCAGCAGGTCGGGTTGTTGGATGGTTAGGATGGCGAAGGGGAGGAGGGCGACGGCCGTGCCCCATCCAAACCATAGCGTATTCCTGTTAAGAAGCGGGGATTGGGGGATTAGGGGATTTTTTCTAAAGTTAATCGCCCAATCCCCCAATCCCCGCTTCCTATTCATCATCAACATATAAATACCGATAGCGGCTAACAGAACTGGCGTAAAACGCGCGGCCAAATAGGTATAAAAACTGACCCCGTAAACCAATCCGGCCAACAACCACAGCCAACGATTTTGCCGCCGGTAGGCCAATGTCCCCAGCCAGAACGTTGCTGCCAGCGCAGGGGCCAGCAGGATGGTTCGCAGCCCAATCCGGCTGAGATGGACGGGCCAAAGGGTGATGGCCCAAACAAATGCGGCGAAATAGGCAGTGGAACGGCCGTGCCACGCATCGGCTAATTTATAGACCAGCCAGGTGGTGAGCGTGCCGACAACGGCCGCGCCCATTCTAACGGCTAAGGCTGTGCGACCAAACAGGTTAACGAACAGGGCGGTTAGATAGATGTAGGCGGGTTCACGGCCGTTGTTGGCCGTGAAGAAGAGAGCATGATGGCCGTCCAAAACGGCCAACGCATCCAGACCGTTATGGGCCTCATCCCGATATAAGCCGGGAGGCCATTCACCCAACTGCCAAAAGCGCATAACGGCGGCTAAAATGAGCAAAAATAGCAACAAAGCCCATCCTGTTTGGGATGGGCCAAGCGATTGTTTTTTCACAGAATGTTTTCCTGAACGTGCAGTTGTCAAAGCGAGGCAAGTATAGCAAAATAGCTTAGGTGAACAAGTTTGCAAGTTTGCAAGTTTGCAAGTTTGCAGGTGGATATGTGGAGGATGATTGTAATGCAGGGTAAGCCAATTAGTT
Source organism: Anaerolineae bacterium (assembly GCA_024762695.1). GTDB lineage: Bacteria > Chloroflexota > Anaerolineae > Promineifilales > Promineifilaceae > JACKCC01. The sequence continues at coordinate 5,278 of JANTGY010000164.1, read as the reverse complement.
TTGAGGATTGGGTTCAGGATGTTCATCCAAGTATTAGGAACGATCCGTTGTGGCAGTTTCGCGTGTATCCTAAAGCGTTGTTCGCTTATGATCTTGGTTGGGAGGATTGTGAACGTTTGTTGCAGGATGAGCGCGGAAAGGCAATTGCCCGCCAATTGATTCGTAGCATGGGATCCATCAGCTCCAATATTGAAGAGGGGGATGGTCGCGGCTACGGCAAAGATTATGCTTATCGTTTGCGTATTGCTTTGGCTGAAGCGCGCGAGTCGCGTGGTTGGTATTGGCGCGCTCGCAAATTATTGTCTCCCAACGTTCTCGATCACCGACTAAAATTACTAGATGAAATTATTGGCACATTAGCTCCAAACATTAGCCGCCAACAGAAGTTCAAGAAGTAGCCAGTCACTTGCACACTTGCACACTTGCAAACTTGCAGACTACACAATGAAAATATTGATGCTTTCCAAAGCCTGCCTCGTAGGGGCTTACCAGACAAAATTAGAAGAAATCGCCAAATTTGACGATGTGGAACTGCTGGTGATTGTGCCGCCAGTTTGGTTAGATCCATCTGGGCCGGTAGCGTTGGAGCGCAGCCATACGGATGGCTACCGACTCTTGGCTGATCCGATTCGGTTTAACGGGCATTTTCATTTGCATTACTATCCGCGATTGAAGCAAAGAGTGGCCGAATTTCAGCCGGACATCGTGCATATTGACGAGGAGCCTTATAATTTAGCAACTTTTTTGGCGATGCGGCAGGCCAAGTCTGTGGGAGCCAAGACCTTGTTTTTTACCTGGCAAAATTTAGCGCGACGTTACCCATTTCCGTTTAGCTGGATGGAAAAGCGGGTATTGGCCGGTGTGGATGCGGCGATTATGGGCAACCAGGAGGCGGTGGCGGTTTGGCAAGGCAAGGGTTACACGGGGCCGCACACGGTTATTCCCCAGTTTGGCGTGGATACGCAAGCATACCAACCGCCGCCGCGCCGCGACCGGGGGCGCGGATTTGTGATTGGCTCGGCCAACCGACGGCTAGTGCCTGAAAAGGGTGTGGATGTTTTGCTGCGAGCGGCGGCGAAGCTGCCTGGTATCTGGCGGTTGCAGATTGCGGGGGAGGGGCCAGAACGGCCGTTACTCCAACAATTGGCCCATCAATTAGGTATTGCCGACCGGGTTCAGTTTGATGGCCCAATTCCGTCGGGGCAGATGTCGGCTTATTTGCAGCAAATGGATGTCTTGGTCTTGCCATCGCGGACGCGCCCCAACTGGAAAGAGCAATTTGGCCGGGTGTTAATTGAGGCGATGGCCTGCGAAACGGCCGTCATCGGCTCCGACAGCGGCGAAATCCCCCATGTGATTGGCGACGCGGGCTTAATTTTCCCGGAAGATGACGTAGCCGCGCTGCATGCTCATCTGCTGCGGGTGATGCAGTCGCCGGATTTGCGGGACGAATTGGGGCGAAACGGCCGTGCCCGCGTCCAGGCTCATTACACCCAGGCCCAAATCGCCGCCCAAACCGTCGCCGTTTATCGGGAAATGATGGCGGAATGAGGTATACTAAGCCCTGCGTCGCCGCATCGTCTATCGTGACGCAATAAGACAATTATGAGCGAACTAGCGCCGACAGAACAGCAAACAGATAAGGCCGCCAAACGGCCGTCGCGGTCGCGTAAAGCAGCGCGCGGCATCGGCCTGATGCTAATCGTCATTTCCATTTTGTTGGGATGGTATTTGCTCATCGGCTATTTGGGCTGGCAAAGCGGGCAAACGGCGTTAATTGAAGCGCGCGAAGCCGAAATTGGGGCGCAGTTAAGCCGTCAAACGATTTTGGCGCGCGAGAACATCGCGCAGGGAAGCTACAATCTGGCTCTGCGCCGGTTGGATTATGTTCTGGAACATGATCCTCAAAATCTGGAAGCGCAAGCGCTGCAACAGCAAGCCGAAACGGAACTAGCCGCCCTAACGGCGCCGTCACTGCCAGAGGCGCCGGCGGTCAGCCCGCCTACCGTAACGCCGCTCCCGCTTCCCTCGCCAACGCCAGGTCTGATTAGCGATCCCGAGGCCGAATTAGAGCGGCTGCGACAATTGACGACAAGCGGTTCTTGGGCCGATGCGCTGCCCGCCTTGATTGCTTTTCAAAGACAGTTTCCTAGCTATGAGCGGTTAGACACGGATCGTTTGTTGTATGACGTTTATGTCAATTATGGCTTGGCTTTGTTAGAAGGAAGCCAGGCGGAATTGGGTTTGTTTTATCTAGAACAAGCCGAAAAATTAGGCGACTTATCGCAGGAGGTGTTGGATTATCGCCTATGGGCGGAACTTTATTTGCAAGGCATTGCGTTTTATGGCGTGAATTGGGGCGTAACGACGTATTATTTCCGCGAGTTGTGCGTAGCGGCGCCGTTTTACCAATCGGCGTGCGACCGTTTGCATGAATCGCTCATTAATTATGGCGACCAATATGCGGGGGGACTTGATTTTTGCCCGGCGCAGGAGTTGTATCAGGAGGCTTTGGGGTACGGCCGTTCCCAAGCCCTGGTCGAGAAAATCAATCAGGCGGGGGAAGCTTGCCTGCTCGCCACCCCCACGCCTACCGCGCCCATCACCGGAACGCTGCCCATCACGGGAACAACGCCCCTAACAAGCACAAACGCCTTGCCCGGTTCATCCTTCATCATGCCAACGCCGACAACGAGCGGCAGCCAGTAAAGACAGCCCCCCATGTTTTATCACGCGCTGATGCTTGCTTCCTCCTCCTTACTCCCTACTCCCTACTCCCTCCCCCTTGCCTTCACAGGATGCAATCATGGCTGAACCAGGCGAATCATTAAGCGACCGGGAGTTGGAAACGCTTCAGGCGGTAGCCGAGGGGCTAGCCAACAAAGAAATCGCGGCTAAATTATTCATCAGTCCCAACACGGTCAAGGTGCATCTGCGCAATGTTTATACCAAATTAGAGGTGAATTCGCGCACGGAAGCGGTGACGTTGGCTTTGCAAAAGGGATTTATCACGCTGGCCGGCGCGGAAGAGGCAGCGGAAGCGGAAAGCCCCGCGCCAGATGAGTCAGATGCGCCGAGTATGGAAACGGCCGTCCCCCCTCCCTCGAAATCGCTCAATCGATCGGAAATTATTTTGCTAGTCGCCACGCTCGCAGCTGTTGTGTTGATTGGCTTATTTGGTTGGCAGGCGCTGTCCGATCCAGCCCCGCCCACACCGGAACCGTTTGTAGAAGAACCCATTGGCGAAACGCGCTGGCTGCACAATCGGCCCATGCCGGAAGGCCGAGCGGGCATGGCGGCGGCGGCGGTGGGGTTGGATGTGTATGCGATTGGCGGCGAAACGGCCGTTGGCGTCACCAATTCAGTCGTCGTTTATGACACGGCCGAACATGTCTGGTGGGAAGCGGCGGCTAAGCCGACGGCCGTTAGCGATGTCACCGCCGCCGTCTTATTTGGCGAGATTTATGTGCCTGGCGGCAAATTAGAGAATGGGGAAACAACGGCCGTTGTCGAAGCCTACAGCCCCGCTAACGATGCCTGGCGCCCCATCGCCGCCCTTCCCCAGCCGCTGGCTGGCGGTTTGGCTTTAACCGACGGCAGCTTTTTATACCTCTTTGGCGGCTGGAATGGAGAAGATTATCTCGATTCCGCTTATGTGTACGATCCGGCTGGAGACAGTTGGCGGCCGTTGGAGCCAATGGCCCAGCCGCGCGCTTACGCCGCCGGCGCATTTATCACCGGGCAATTATTCGTCGTCGGCGGCTCAGATGGCGAGCCATTAACCGTTTGCCAGACCTATGACCCGCTGGCGGCCCTATGGGACGATTGCCCCGACATGCTGCTGCCCCGCGCTGGCGCTGGCGCGGCGGCCTTGTTAAACAAGCTGTACGTCATTGGCGGCGATATAAGCGATGCCAACGAGATGACCTACAGCGAATTATATGACCCGGCCAGCCAGAAATGGCAGGTGGTCAACACCCCGCCGCTGGCTGAAACACAGGTTTGGGCAAGCCTGGGCGTGACCAATGTAGAGACGCGCGTTTATGTATTAGGCGGCCGTCGCGGCGGCGTCCCGTCAGACGAAGCGTTCGTCTATGCGCCCTTTGTTTACCAAACCTTTATCCCCGCAGCGGCGGCTGGCAGCGAATAATAAAGCCAAGATTCATTAAATCCCCCTCATTTTTTATCCCATAAAGTTGTCTCGATAGCTTTTGACAGAAAACCGCGTTTATAGTTGCCCTTGTGACAGCCGCCTGCTAGGAAGCTGTCACATTATCTTGCATAGGGAGAGATACTGTGACTAATAATGCAAATAGGGCTAAATCATCGCGATTACCAGGATTTTATAAATTACCAATTGCGGAACGCGCGGCCAAAATTGCCGCGATGTCAGGATTAAATGAGACGGAGCAAACGGTGTTGCTGGGACGCGGTTTGAACGCCACCCAGGCCGACACGATGATCGAAAACGCCCTGGGCACATTTGAACTGCCGCTGGGCGTCGCCGCCAACTTTTTGATTAACGGCCGTGATTACCTCATCCCCATGGCCGTCGAAGAACCCAGCGTCGTGGCCGGTGTCAGTTACGCCGCCAAGCTGATTCGGGCCGGGGGCGGCTTCCAAACCAGTTCCACCAACCCGGTGATGATTGGGCAAATTCAGGTGTTGGATGTGCCCGACATGGACGCCGCCAGCGCCGCCATCCACGCCCACAAAGCCGAATTGATGGCAATTGCCGACGGCAGCGACCCGATTATTCTCAAGCTGGGCGGCGGCGCGCGCGACATCGTTCCCCGCCCCATCGAAACGGCCGTCGGCCCCATGCTCATCGTCCATCTCCACTTCGACACGCGCGACGCGATGGGCGCCAACGCCATCAACACCGCCCTGGAACGGTTGGCTCCGCGCATTGCTGAACTGACAAACGGCCGTACCAACCTCCGCATCCTCTCCAACCTGGCCGACCAGCGGCTGGCCACCGCCCGCTGCACCATCCCCGCCAAGAAATTGGCTACCTCCGACTTTTCGGGGGCTGAAGCAGCGCAGCGCATCGCCGAAGCCAACGCCTTCGCCGTCGCCGACCCTTATCGCGCCGCCACCCACAACAAAGGCATCATGAACGGCATAGACGCCGTCGTCATCGCCACCGGCAACGATTGGCGGGCGATTGAGGCCGGGGCACATGCGTATGCAGTGAAAGACGGCCGTTACACCGCCCTCACCGACTGGCACGTCAACGAAAACGGCGATTTATACGGCGAAATCACCTTACCAATGG
>JANTGY010000163.1 GCA_024762695.1 Anaerolineae bacterium | reverse complement strand
GTTGGATGACGGCCGTTGCCGGATCAACTGCCAACACCCCCGCCTTATGCAGCCAGCCAAAAAACACCTTCAACGTCGTCACCCGCCGCGCATACGACTTGGGGCTGCACGGCACGCCCCGGTCGTAAAGCAGCCAGTGCATAAAATCATTCAAATTTTTGGCGCCAATTTCGCCGATGGGTTGGCCGATGCCCAAAAATTTGCCCAACAGCCGAATATCGCTGGCAAATGCCTTGACGGTGTTCAAAGCAAACCCCTCATCGCGCATGTGAATCTCAAACAAACCCAATGCGGCCTGAATGGAGGCGTCAGGCGTAAGCGGCGGCGTTTTTTCCTCGCTTTCGGGTGGCAATTGGTCTTTGGGGATTAGGGTTGGTTGTGCGTTATCGCTCATGTTTATTCCTTTTGGGCGGGATTGGGGGATTTTTATTGACAAATTCTTGAATCCCCGCCGCCCATCTTCGCATAGACAATAATATATTAGAACGTTTGGGCGAACTTGTCAAACGAAATTTGGGCGAATTTGCTTAAATCTTGTCCGTTTTTGTAATGGTTAACCATAGCTTGAACCGCAAAGTGCGCAAAGAACTCAAAGATTTCTCCTAAATCTCTCTGTGAAACTCTGTGTGACCTTTTCTTGACCATTCCAAATCTTGTCCGTTTTTTATCTTTTGCTATCGTTACATCTGTTTTGGGAATTACGAAATGATGAATGACTTGACGATGAATCTAATAAAAAAGCGAGAGCATTTGAATAATGAGCTGACGGCCGATAATTTGGTTGATTTATTGCGCTGGCGATCTGTTAACCAGCCAGACAAACACGCCTACACTTTCCTTGTGGATGGGGAAGATGAAGCGATTAAGTGGACGTACAGTCACTTAGACGCGGCGGCGCGAGCGACTGCGTCCTGGCTGCAAACGACGACGCAGCCGGGAGATCGCGCTCTCATTTTACATCCGCCGGGGCTGGATTATATTGCCGCCTTTTTCGGTTGTTTGTATGCCGGTGTGGTAGCGGTTCCGGCTTATCCGCCGCGCGTGAACAATCGGCCTATGCCTCGGCTGCAAGCGATTGTGGCTGATGCGCAGGCGAAGGTGGCGTTGACGACGGCGCGTATTCTGGAGAGCGTGGAGCGGCGTTTTGAGTTGGCCCCCGATTTGGCGGCGCTGCAATGGTTGGCAACGGATGATCTCCCCCACCTCAATCCTTCCTCGGGGGGGGAGGAGGCCATCATTTCGCCCCAAGACTTTGCCTTTTTCCAATATACATCCGGTTCCACCGCTGCCCCCAAAGGCGTGATGCTCACCCACGGCAATTTGATGCACAATTTGGGTCTCATTAACGCTTATTTTGAGGTTGGTCAGAATGATCGCGGCGTTATTTGGCTGCCGCCCTACCATGACATGGGGTTGATTGGCGGCATTCTTCAGCCGCTTTATGGCGGCATTCCCGTTACGCTGATGTCGCCAGTGGCTTTTTTACAGAAGCCGGTGCGCTGGCTGCAAGCCATTACCAAGACTGGCGCTACCCAAAGCGGCGGCCCCAATTTTGCTTACGATTTATGCGTGGACAAAATTACGCCGGAGCAGCGGGAAGGGCTGGATTTGAGTAGTTGGAATGTGGCTTTTAACGGCGCCGAACCGGTGCGCGCGGAGACGATGCAGCGGTTTTCGGAGGCTTTTGGGCCGTATGGTTTCCGGCGGGAGGCGTTTTATCCCACGTATGGCATGGCCGAGGCGACGCTGTTAATTTCGGGCAGCGTTAAGGCGGATTTGCCCAAGACGTTGGCTGTGGATCGGGTTGAATTGGCGCATCATCGCGTAGTCCCTTTCCCTGACTCTCTCCCAGTGGGAGAGGGGACGGCTTCCTCCCCCTCTGGGGAAGGATTGAGGCGGGGGAATAACCGTCAAACGCTTGTCAGCAGCGGTCGCATCGCTGGCGATCAAATCGTCCGCATTGTAGACCCGCAATCATCGCAAGCGCTGCCCGATGGCGAAATTGGCGAGATTTGGGCGTCCAGCCCCTCCATTGCTCAAGGGTATTGGCGTAATCCAGAAGCGACGGAGCGGAACTTGCGGGCGCGATTGGCAGGAAGAAGCGAATCATCATTCGCCGAACGGCCGTTTCTCCGCACCGGCGATTTGGGTTTTATGTTGGATGGCGATTTGTATGTTACGGGGCGCTTGAAGGACCTCATCATCATTCGTGGGCGCAACCATTATCCGCAAGACATTGAGCAAACGGCCGCCGACAGCCATCCGGCCTTTGCCCGCGACGGCGGAGCCGCTTTTTCGGTAGATGTGGATGGAGAGGAGCGGTTGGTGTTGGCGCTGGAAGTGAGGCGGTCGTTTCGGAAAACGGCCGTTACCGAACTGGCCCAAGCTGCCCGACAAGCCATCGCCGCCCATCATGGTCTGGAGTTGCAGGCGCTGGTCTTGCTCAAACCGCTGCGCATTCCCCGCACCTCCAGCGGTAAAATCCGACGCAACGCATCGCGTTTAGCCTATTTGGATGGCAAGTTTGATGCGATTGGGGTGTGGGAAGCGGGAGAAACAGTTAACAGGCAACAGAAAATAGAAAACAAAAAACAACCAACCCCCAGCCCCCAGCCCCCTACAACCAAATCAGTTAGCGAGGTTCAAGACTGGTTGATTGAGCGATTGGCGAAGCAGTTGAACCTTGCGCCAGAAAAAATTGATACGGCGCAGCCGCTCGACAGCTATGGTCTGGATTCGTTGGTCGCCATTGAGCTTTCCGGCGAATTGGGCCAATGGTTGGGCCAGGATTTGCCGGGCAATTTGCTGCTAGAGCATGACACGATTGCGGCGTTGGCGGCGCATCTGGGTGCAGATGAAGAGGTGAAGAGGAGTAAAGGTGAGGAGACGAGACCTGCTCAGCGCCCCATCACTCCATCACCCCTTCACCCCTTCACAGAGTATGTTAATCCTTACCTGGGCGAACTGCTGGCGAATTTCAAGATGGACAAGCGGTTTGTACGGGCGGAGGGGTGCTATTTGTGGGATGAGGATGGAGAGCGGTATTTAGATTTCATCGCCATGTATGGCGCCCTGCCGTTTGGGTTTAATCATCCGGCTATTTGGGATGCTGTCAACGATGTGCAAACGATGGCGCTGCCCAGCTTTGCCCAGCCTTCGATGCTGGATGCGGCTGGGGAATTGGCACAGCGGTTGATCGAATTGGCCCCGCCGGGCTTGCAATACGTGACGTATGCCAACAGCGGCGCCGAGGCGGCTGAGGCGGCGTTTAAGTTGGCGCGGGCGGCGACGGGTAAGCTGGGGATTTTGTCAACGGATAACAGTTTTCACGGTAAAACATTGGGGGCGTTGTCGGCGACGGGACGGCCGTATTACCAACAACCATTCGGCGCGCCAGTCAAAGGATTTAGCCGTATTCCCTACGGCGATTTAGCCGCCCTTGAAGCTGAACTGCGTCAAAATCACGCGCAAATCGCCGCCTTCATCGTTGAGCCGATTCAGGGGGAAGGGGGCATCGTTGAGCCGCCGTCCGGCTATTTGGCCGGCGCGAGAGAGCTTTGCGCCCGCTACGGCGTTTTGTTGATTGTGGACGAAATCCAGACCGGATTAGGCCGTACCGGCCACATCTTTGTGACAAACGCCGAGCGCGTGCGCCCCGATGTGATGTTGGTCGCCAAGGCGTTGGGCGGCGGGTTGATTCCGATTGGGGCGATGCTGTGTACGGAAGAAGTCTATGTTGAGGAGTTTGCTATCAAGCATACCTCGACTTTTGCGGCTAATACGCTGGCTTGCCGTGTGGGGCTGCGCGTTTTGGATGCGCTGACGCAGGAGAACGAGGGGCTGTTGTGGCAGGTTGCCGAAAATGGCGCTTATCTCAAGGCTGAGTTGGAGAAGTTGCAGCGGCAGTACGCACCTATTTTGACGGCCGTTCGCGGGCGCGGTTATATGCTGGGTTTGGAATTTAGCGCCGACAGGGAGGCCTACGGCCGTCAATGTTTGCTTGGCCCGATGGCGGAACAGGAGATGCTGACGGCCGTTATCGCCAGTTACATGCTCAATGTGGAGAAAATCCGCGTGGCGCCTACGCTGAATGGCAACAGCGTTTTGCGGCTGGAGCCGCCGCTCATCGCCGACCGGGCCATGTGCGATGTCGTCATTGGCGCGGTTGACCGCTTGCTGGCAATTTTGGCGGCGGGCAATACGGCTCAATTGATGGCGCATTTGGTCGGTAAAAGCCCCCACCTCATTCCTCCCCCGGAGGGGGAGGAGGCTAGAGTCCCCCTCCCTTTGGGAGGGGCTAGGGGAGGGAAAGACGACGGCCGTTTCGCCTTCCTCGTCCACCCTTTAACCCCGCGCAGTTATGTGGATTTTGACAGTAGTCTGGCCGTTTTTAGCGATGACGAACTGGCTGATTTGACGGCGCGCTGGCAAGGAACAGTTGAGCCATTTGTGGTAGGCGCAGCGCGCATCGTCTCAAAAACTGGCGCATCAGCCTACGGCGAGTTTATCGGCATTCCCTTTACCGCCGACGAGTTGATGGCTATGCCCCAGGCGGAAGCTGCCGCTGAGTTGCGCAAAGGCGTGGAATTGGCCAAGGCACGCGGCGCGCTCATCGTGGGTTTGGGCAGCTATACTTCAATCGCCAGTTTGAACGGCCGTCTCCTCACCGACGCCGATATTCCCTTGACGACTGGTAACAGCTACACCGTTGTTTCCACCGTCCAGGCCATTGAAAAAATGGCCGAACAACGTGGGCTGGAATTGACTCAAGCCAGCGCTGCCATTATTGGGGCGACGGGTTCAATTGGGCGGGCGACGGCCGTTTTACTCGCGGAACAGGTGGGGCGGCTCATCCTTATCGGCAATCCGGCTCATCCAGAGCATAGTTTGGCCCGTTTGCAAGCGGTGGCGGCGGATGCGGCGGGATATTTGGCTTTGGAAAATGGTCAGGGATGGGAGAAATTGACAGCGGACGGCCGTCTCATCCTCACCACAGACGCCGACCAATACTTGCCCCAGGCCGACATTGTGGTGACGGCCACATCCAGCACATCCGGGTTGTTAAACGCCCGTAATTTGAAGCAAAACGCCATCGTTTGCGATACTTCGCAGCCATCCAATGTCAGCGAAGCGGTGCAGCGCCAGCGGCCCGACGTATTGGTCATGGAAGGCGGCATTATCGCCGTGCCGGGGCGTCCTGATTTAGGTTGGGAGTTTGGCCTGGAGCCGGGCGAATCGTTTGCCTGCATGGCCGAAACGATGATGCTGGCATTGGAAAAGCGTTACCGGCATGGCAGTCTGGGGTTGAATTTAGCGATTGAATTTCTTGATTTAATCCGACAATTGGCAGAAAAACATGGATTTGGCCTGGCTTAGGTTTTGTTTTTGTCCAACAAAATCTTCAATGTTTCTTGCGTATCTTTGAGGTTCTCCAACAGGTAATCAGGTTGGTAGCGGGCTAAAGTTTTTGCCGAATGCCAGCCGCTGGCAACGGCGACGGCCGTCGCTTTTCCCGCCCGCGCGCACAAAATATCGGCCGGGGTATCGCCAATGACGACGGTGTTGGCTCCATTAAACGGCCGTCCCATCAAATCGGCTGCTCGCTGCATGGCAATGGCCGGCAAATGGTTTCGTTCCCACGCATCTGAGCCGTAAGCCCCCAATTTGAACTGATCCGGATCAATGCCCGCCGCCGCTAATTTTAATGGCGCTGTACCGTTGATATTGCCCGTGACCAGCCCCAGCAGCGCATCATCGCGCCCATTTAAGGCGTCCAACAGCGGTTCAACGCCAGGGCAGGCAGCCATATCGCTTGTAGGGAAGATGGCTTGCGCTTTTTCTATCATCACATGATAAATGTCAGGTAATTTTTTTTCAATTTCGACTGAGGCGATTCCAGCGGCCGTTAATAAATCAGTGATAATGCGATTATCTATTTTGCCGCTCATTTTGTAGTCGGCGATTGGCCCGGCTGTGCCGAACACATCTACCAAAGCGGCGGCCAACGTTTCCCGGCCAGCGCCGTGACTGCGAATGAGTGTGCCGTCAATGTCAAAGAGAAGAAGTTTCATGGGGCAGGTGGCAGGTGGCAGGTGGCAGGTGGTTTTCTGACTTGCCACCTGCACACTTGCCACTTGCCATCTAAAGTAATTCCTTCATTCGCGGCCAAATTCCGCCTTGGGGCATGGGGCGGGGCGGCACGGCCGTTCCCACCGGAATGCCGCGCTCGGCCAAAATGGTTTTTATGCCGCCGATGCGTTGGGGCGGCATGAGGTCGAGTAAACGATTGATGGTTTGGTGCGCTTGCCGCGCGGCGGCTAAGTCGCCCTCGCCAACGGCGCGGGACAGGGCGACGAATGGTTCGGGAACGGCCGTGCTCAATCCACTAATCAGCCCGTCAGCCCCCATCGCCAGCGAGCCAAGCGCGATCCGTTCATTGCCGGCCAGCATGATGAGGCGTTCTGGCGCGGCGTCCAAAAGCTGCCGAATCATTTGCGCGTCAGGGCGGCTGGTTTTGACGCCGGCCAGGCTGGGGATTTCGCGGCTCAACCGTGTGAGTAAGGCGGGGCTGATGCCGTTTATCGCCAGGTGGGGGATGTCATACAGCAGCAGCGGCGTTTCTGGCGCGGCGGCGGCGATGGCTTGGAAGTAGGCGGTCAGACTGTCCTCGTCCATGCCGAAAAAGGTGGGCGGGACGGCGACGATGGCGTCGGCGCCCAGGTGGACGGCGTGTTGGGTGAGGGCAACGGCCGTCGCGGTGGTGTTCGCGCCTACATGCAGTAAAACGGGGACACGGCCGTTAACGGCCGTCATGGCGCCTTCGTGCAAGCGTTGACGTTCAGCCGCGCTCAACAAAATCCCTTCGCCGGTCGTTCCGCCCACGAACAGCCCCTTGACCCCTTTATCGATTAAGAAATTGACCAGGGCGGGGAGAACGGCCGTGTTGACTCGATACCCGTCCTCATGCAGCGGCGTCGCCATCGCCGGCGAAACGCCATATTCCAGTTTTTGTTTTAGTGCGGCAATTTTTGTTTTCAATTCAGCTCCAATTGTGACAATAATGGAGAACTGACACCTGGAGGCTGGAGACAAATCTGTCCCAGCCTCCAGAATCTAACTCAGTCTCCAGCATCTAATCGTTAGTCTCCAATCCCTGCGGCCACGCCATTGCGTGCTAACATTTTGCCTTCCACCTCGGTCAAGACCGATTCAAAAATCGCCAGCCCTTCTTCGACGAGCGGGCGGGGGATGTTGAGTGGCGGCGTCATGCGAATTGAATTTGTGCCGCAGGGAATGAGCAGTAGGCCGCGCTTGAAAGCTTGCTGAATGATTTCATTTCGCAGATCGACGGCGCGCTCCTTAGTAATTCTATCTTTAACAAACTCAATCCCTACCATGAGTCCGCGTCCGCGCAGGTCGCCAATGCTGGGATGGCGAGACTGCATTTCGACCAGGGCATCCATGATGGTTTCGCCAGTGTCGTGCGCTTGCTGCAGTACATTTTCTTGTTCCATCACCTCTAGGGTCGCCAAAGCGGAGATGGCGGCGACCGGGTTGCCGCCGTAGGTGCTGCCATGCGAACCTGGCCCCCAACTCATCAATTCTTTGCGGGCGATAATACCGCCGATGGGCATCCCGCTGCCTATGCCTTTGGCGAAGCAAACGATGTCGGGTTCCACATCTTCATGCTCGATGGCCCACCATTTGCCGGTACGCCCGGCGCCGCTTTGGATTTCGTCGGTCATGAGCAAAATGCCGTATTTGTCGGCTAACTCGCGCAGGCGGGGGAAAAATCCGGGCGGCGGAACGACATAGCCGCCTTCACCCTGGATGGGTTCGACCAGAATACCAGCCACATCGTAGGGGGAAAGCATGGTGCGGAATAGTTGTTCTTCAATGTAATCGACGACCGCTTCGCCGCAGTTGGTGAATTTGTCGGCTTGTAGTATGGGGCGATAGGCGTTGGGATAGGGAACGTGGAAGGTTTTAACGCCGGTGGCGTAGCTGGCGCGTTGGGTGTTTTTGCTGGCTGTGAAGGAGAGGGAGCCGAGGGTACGGCCGTGAAATGCCCCTAAAAAGCCGATAAATTTTTGGCGACCGGTCTTGTACATCGCCAACTTGATGGCCGCTTCGACCGCCTCAGTGCCGGAATTGCCAAAATAGACGAGCGTGTCGTCCATGGGGGCGACGGCTTGCAGTTTTTCGGCCAGTTCGACGGCTTGCGGGTAGTAAAAATCGCTCAAGCAGATGTGCCAGAATTTGTCTATCTGCTCGCGTACTTTTTCGACGACGTAGGGGTGGCGATGGCCCACGTTTAGGACGGCTACGCCAGCCATGAAGTCAATGTAGCGACGGCCGTCTACATCCCATAGCTCCGACCCTTCGGCATGACCGACTACCAGCGGGTATTCCCGCGATAGAGATGGCGAGATGCAGGCCGCATCTCGCTCCATCCAGGCTTGCGCTTGCGGGCCAGCATTTTTTTTATCGAATATCATTGTTGTAATCTCCTTGTGTTATAGCTTGTCAGCATTTCAGCCGGTCAACAGTTCAGCGAGTCGGCTTGTTGGCTGACGCGCTGATGCGCTGACCGGCGGATTAGCTTACTCCGGTTCAATGGTAAATTTTAAGGGAAATCCCTCCAGCGTGGCGGCAAAATGGGCTTGCCCCACCCGTTTTTGGGCTTCTTTCAATGGCAGCGTGGCCACATGCGCCATGCCTTTGGTATGGGCGACATAGGCGACATATTCAGCGTCAGGCGGCGAAAGTTGAAAAAAACGGCGTAGAACGATGATGACGAAGTCGAAGGGCGTCACGTCGTCATTGTGAATGATGATGCGGTACAGCGGCTCCAGGGCGTCTTCAGTGAGATTGTCCACATCGGTATCGACATCCCATTGGGTATCTTGTCCAAGGGCGATAGCGTCTAGGCCATGATCTGCTTTTTCGTCGAGCGGTAACTTAATCATTTTATTTTGCCAATTTTATCTCAACATTGGCGACAATCATAGCCAAAAGCAAGTAAGAACACGGTTTTTCAGTAGTCGGCTTGTCATGCCTGCGAAGGCAGGCATCCATATTTTGTTACAGGAGAAGATGGATTCCCGCCTGCGCGGGAATGACGG
>JANTGY010000162.1 GCA_024762695.1 Anaerolineae bacterium | reverse complement strand
TCGTCGGCAACCGAACCCGCGTTAAAGTGAAGAAAAACAAGGTCGCCCCCCCCTTCACCGAAGCCGAATTCGACATCATGTACAACGAAGGCATCTCTAAAACCGGCGATGTGTTAGATTTAGCTGTCGAATATGAAATTATCGAAAAACGGGGCGCCTTTTTCCGCTACGGCGAAACATTGCTGGGCCAGGGGCGGGAAAATGCCAAAATATACCTGGCCGAAAATTCGGCCGTTATGACCGAATTAGAGAATTTAGTCAGAGAACAAGCGGGGTTGACTTCACCAGAAGGTCCGACCGCACCCAGCGACTAAATTCCCAAAATATATTTTTTGTCATTGCTCAAACAGGCCGTATCCGAGCCTGTGTTAAAGATCAGGATCGTAAATATGACTGGCCCGCTTTACCGCCAGCCATGCCATTGTTGTAAACAGGCCCAGTTGTGCGCCTGCCGCTAAACAGTAGGACGTCAATTATTGGCAGGCCGCAACATTTATTTATAACAATAAACTATCCCTGGAAAGACGCATCAAAATGCGTTTCCGGGAAGTTTCCTGAATCTAAAGCCCAGAAGCCGTGACAAATAATGTCGCGGCTTTTTTATATGGGCCGTGCAAATTTCAAGATTCTAACCGGGTTTCTATGCCTACAATAACGGCGCTCACGGCACAAAAGAAACATAAGGATCGGGTCAATGTATTTCTGGATGGCTCGTTTGCTTTTGGACTGCCTTTTACCGCCGCCGCCAGGCTTAAAATTGGTCAGGCGCTGTCTGAGATAGAAATTGAAGCATTGCAGCGGGAAAATTCGCTGGACAAAGTGAAGAATACGGCCGTTGGCCTCATCAGTTATCGTCCGCGCAGCATTGCCGAAGTGCGGCGTCATTTAAACCGCAAGGGGTATGAGGCAGAATTAATTGAAACGGTCATTGCTCGGCTGCAAACCGTTGAACTTTTAGACGATTTGGCATTCGCCCGTTATTGGGTTGAACAACGCGAGACGTTTAAGCCGCGCAGCTGCATGGCTTTACAACAAGAATTAAGGCAAAAAGGGGTTAGTCGCGACATTATTGAGACAGCCCTAATTGATTTAGATGAAATGGATGCCGCCCGACGCGCTGCAACCGCCAAAGTTCGTCCCTGGACTCAGTTACCAGAGTCGGACTTCAGGAAAAAACTTGGCGGTTTTTTGCAACGGCGGGGGTTCCATTACGGCATAATTAAAGAGATTACGGACGAGCTGTGGCAAGCTGTAGGCGCTGAGGCGAATACGAGCGGCGACGCTCATGAAGGAGATTAAAGATGGTAATTTTATGGGCTGTAATCGGCCTGATTGCAGGGGCGATCATTGCTGCAGCGGCGATGTGGCTTTATCTAAAACCGCGTACCGAAGAAGCATATGCAACCTTGCAGCAAGAAATCGAAACAAAGAAAAAAGAGACGGAAAAAGAATCCGCAACAATCATTAGAACCGCGCAGCAAGAAGCAAAGCAAATGCGGCACGAAGCGGAAAAAGTTGCCGAAAGAAGGTATCAAGACCTGGCTCGCGCTGAAGAACGTGTAGACGCCCGCAACAGCAAATTAGATCAACAAACAAAAAAGCTTGAACAACGGGAGCAGGTTCTAAACAAACGGCAAAGCCGCCTAGATCGTCGCCAGAACGAAATGGATAAAATTGCCCAGAAACATCGGGCGCAGTTGGAAGAAGTGGCAGCAATGTCAAGCGATGATGCCAAGCAACTTCTTTTGCAAGACGTGGAGAAGGAATCGCGCCAGGATATGGCTCGCTTGATGCGGGAGATTGAAGACCAGGCGAAGGAAACGGCCGAATCGAAAGCGCGTCAATACATTGCCATGGCGATTCAACGGGTCGCCAGCGACCAGGTTGCCGAAATCACGGTCTCGACGGTTCCTCTCCCCAAGGAAGAAATGAAAGGGCGCATTATCGGGCGCAACGGCCGTAATATTCGCGCCTTTGAGCAAGCGGCCGGGGTTGATGTCGTTGTGGACGACACGCCGGAAGCAGTCACCGTCTCCAGCTTTGACCCCGTGCGCCGCGAAGTGGCTCGGCGGGCGATGGAACGATTGATTGTTGACGGCCGTATCCACCCCGCACGCATTGAAAAATTGATCAAAGACGCCCAAAAAGAAGTCGAAAAAGACATCAAAGAAGCGGGCGATCAGGCCGCCTACGAAGCCAACGTACACGGCCTCCATCCCCAGATACTGGCCATGTTAGGCCGACTCAAATACCGCACCTCTTACGGCCAAAACCAACTTCATCACGCTGTCGAAGCCGCCAAAATCGCCTCAGTGTTGGCCGCCGAGTTAGGCGCCAACGTCGAAATGGCAAAAATGGGCGGGTTGCTGCACGATTTAGGCAAAGCGATGGATCACGAGCAGGAAGGCACCCACGCCCAACTCGGCGCTGATTACGCCAAGCGATTCAAAGTGCCCAATATCGTCATCAATGCCATCGCCTCCCACCATCATGAAGTTGAGCAAGATTCAGTCGAAGCAATTATTGTCGAGGCTGCCGATGCCATATCCGGCGCTCGGCCAGGCGCGCGCCGCGAGAGTCTGGAGAATTACATCAAACGGGTACGCACCTTGGAAGAAATTGCGACTGCCTTTGAAGGCGTCGAAAGCGCATACGCTCTGCAAGCCGGCCGCGAAATCCGCATTCTGGTCAAACCGGGCAAAATCGACGACCTGGGGTCCATGCGACTGTCCAAAGATATCGCCAAAACGATTGAAGACAGCATGCAATATCCGGGTCAAATTCAGGTAACGGTAATCCGAGAAACGCGGGCGGTAGGGTTTGCCAAGTAAAAACACGCGACATAAAGCGTAAAACGCTTACGCTCCAATTCCCATAAAAACAATAAGGACGCTGGCTTAAGTCGGCGTCTTTTTTTGTGGAAATTTAGCTCCAGGCAGCGAAAAGTTTCAATCAATCTTACGTAAGAGAAAATGATAAGTTCGGTTGGATAATGATGAGTATAAATCACCATACCATCAATCATCATGAAGCAGGCGCCCATTCATGTTTAAACCAACTAAACGAATCATTCAAACCGTATACTTGACAATCTCCTTGTTAGCCCCGGCCATGCTGCTGTTGGGTCTGTTCCGGACAGTCCAAGCCCAACCGACCAGCATTATTCAATCGGATGATTTCAATGCATGTAGTTTAGACACATCATTGTGGACTTTTGTAAATCCATTGGGCGATGGCGCCGTGACGCTGACAGGGGCGCAGGCCGAGCTTTTCGTTCCGACCGGGGCCTCGCATGATGTGTGGAGTTCGGGTAATTTCGCCCCCCGCCTGATGCAGACGGCCAATGATGCCGATTTTGAGATTGAGGTGAAGTTTGAATCAGCCGTCAGCCTGGCGTATCAATTACAGGGCATCATCATTGAGCAAGACAGCGCTAACTTTTTGCGTTTTGATTTTTACCATGATGGCAGCGCCACGCGCGTCCATGCGGCCGTATTTGTGGGTGGCGCCCCAACGTCGTTGGTAAACTTGCCGCTTGCTTCAGCGCCGGCCCCGATGTATTTGCGCGTCACTCGCGTTGGCAATCAATGGACGCAAGGGTATTCATTTGACGGCCAAAATTGGACGACGGCCGTTACCTTCAACCACACGCTCCAGGTCAATCAAGTCGGGCCATTTGCCGGCAATGCCGGGAGCAATCCAGCGCACACGGCCGTCATCGACTACTTCTTCAACACCGCCGCCCCCATCGCCCCTGAAGATGGACTGACCATCACCCACCATCTGGCAATCAACGCCGTCGGCAGCGGTAACGCCACCGCCAACCCGGATAAACCAAGCTACACCTGCAACGAAACGGCCGTCCTGACCGCATCCCCCGACGTCGGCTGGTTCTTCGCTGGCTGGAGCGGCGATTTGACCGGAAACGATAATCCGGCAGCGCTCACGATGGACAGCGACAAAAACATCACGGCCACATTTACGGCCGTCCCCACTTACACTCTAACGGTCAACACAGATGGCGGCGGCAGCGTAACCGTTAATCCCGATCAGCCTGGCTATCTGCCTAACGATGTGGTTACTGTAACGGCCGTTGCCGACCCTGGCTGGCAGTTCACCGCGTGGCGCGGCGATTTAACCGGCAGCGCCCTCTCGAATACCTTGACGATGACCGCCGACAAAGTCATCACGGCGGCGTTTACGGCGCTGCCCACGTACACGGTTGCCATCGCCACAGTCGGCGGCGGCAGTGTGAACGCCAGCCCGGCCAAACCCGATTATTATTCCGGCGAACAGGTCGCGCTGACGGCCGTACCCGATTACGGCTGGCAGTTTGCCCACTGGGCGCTGACTCCCGCCTGGTGGGACAACAATTGGCGTTACCGCCTGCCCATCCAAGTGAACGCCAACGGCTACCCGCGCGCCGACAAACCAGCAGAAGCGGCCGTCAACTTCACCGCCCTGCTCGCTTCCCTGGGCCAAACCAACCCCGTCGATGTCAACTCGCTGCGCCTCATCGAAGTGGATGCCGACGACCAGATTATTGACCCGGCCGTCCCTTTCCAGTTCGATCAGGACGCCGCCTTTGATGCGGCGACCAACGCCGCCGGGACGCTCGTCTTTTTGCTAAATGGCGCCACCCCCAACAACGGCGAACGCCTTTATCACCTCTATTTTGAAACGACTGGCAGTTCCTTTGCCGCTCCGACCTTCACCCCTCAAATTACGGCAACCGACAATGTAACCGATGAAGGGCAAAGCAGCTTTTTGATTGAAACGGCCGCTGCCGACTACTACTATCACAAAGATGCCGGCGGCTTTTCCAGCCTGGTAGACCGCGATGGCAATGATTGGATCAATTTCCATCCCACAGGCGGTTCAGCGGGCGATTTCCGCGGCATCCCCAACCTGGTTTATCCCGACAATTATTTCCATCCTGGATTCACAAACGCCAGCAGCGTTCTCGTCAATCAAGGGCCGCTCAAAACAACCATCCAATCGGTCTCAGACAACAATTTGTGGGAAACAATTTGGGAAATCTATCCCGGCTACGCCCGGTTAACGGTTGAACGTATCGACCACAATTATTGGTTCCTCTACGAAGGAACGCCGGGCGGTAGTTTGGATACCGGATCAGACATCGTTGTTCGTTCTGACGGCACGGAAATTTTGGCTGGCGGCCTTTGGACAGGCGATATTGTCGGCGAGGAGTGGGTTTATTTTGGCGATCCGGTCGTGGGGCGGTCATTGTATACCATCAACCATCAAGATGACACGGCCGTTGACTCCTACTTCCCTCTGGATGGACAAATGACGGTTTTCGGCTTTGGGCGTGATGGAATTAGCTCCTATCTCAACCAGGCTCCGGCCCAGTTCACCATTGGCCTTGCCGACACCACCGCCTTCACCCAAACGGCCGTTTCCATCCGCGCCGCCTACAAACCCTTAACCGTCACAACCGGCACGGCCGTAACCCGTCCCACCGCCACCCTCATCCCCGCGCCCGTTCTGGCCTTAACCATGACCCACAACCAGGCCGTCACAGCCACTTTTAACGCTATCCCCACTTACACCCTCGACATCATCGTGGATGGCAGCGGCGTGGTAGACGTTGCGCCCAGCCAAACCAGTTACTTGAGCGGCACGCAAGTTGTTCTGACGGCAACGACCGCTGCCGATTGGCTGTTCGATGGCTGGACGGGCGATTTAACCGGCAAAGCCTTCACCGAATCGCTAACCATGACCGCCGACAAAATCGTCACCGCCACATTCAGCGCCATCCCCACCTACACGCTTGACATCATCGTGGATGGCAGCGGCGTGGTTGATGTTGCGCCCAGCCAAACCAGCTATTTGAGCGGCACGCAGGTTGTTTTAACGGCAACGGCCGCTGCCGATTGGCAGTTCGATGGCTGGGCTGGCGACCTGAACGGCCGTGCCTTCACCGAATCGCTAACCATGACCGCCGACAGAATCGTCACCGCCACATTCAGCGCCATCCCCACCTACACGCTAACCATCAACGTGGATGGCAGCGGCGCAGTAGATGTTGCGCCCAGCCAAACCAGCTATTTGAGCGGCACGCAAGTTGTTCTGACGGCAACGGCCGCTGCCGATTGGCTGTTCGATGGCTGGACGGGCGACCTGAACGGCCGTGCCTTCACCGAATCGCTAACCATGACCGCCGACAGAATCGTCACCGCCACATTCAGCGCCATCCCCACTTACACGCTAACCATCAACGTGGATGGCAGC
The DNA here is from genome assembly GCA_024762695.1 of Anaerolineae bacterium. Classification (GTDB taxonomy): domain Bacteria; phylum Chloroflexota; class Anaerolineae; order Promineifilales; family Promineifilaceae; genus JACKCC01. The sequence goes on along the minus strand of JANTGY010000162.1, from coordinate 2,903 downwards.
GGCGCAGTAGATGTAACTCCAAATCAATCCAGCTATTTGAGCGGCACGCAAGTTATTTTGACGGCAACCGCCGCGCCCGACTGGGCGTTCTCCGCGTGGAGCGGCAGCGCGACAGGCAGCGCCATCTCAACAACGGTTACGATGACGCAAAATCAGGTCGTCAATGCTGCGTTTATCCAGATTCCGCTTTACTTAACCGTTGATGTCAACGGCAGCGGCGCCGTAACCGTTAATCCCGACCAGGCGGCTTACGTCGCCGGGGATGTCGTTACGCTCACGGCTCAAGCCGATGCGGGCTGGGCATTCTCTGGCTGGGGCGGCGCCCTGTCTGGCCTGTCGCCATCCCAGACGCTAACAATGACTGCCAATACGGCCGTATCAGCCACATTCACCGCCATTCCCACCTACACGCTCGACATTAACATTATCGGCCAGGGCAGCGTCACGACCGCCCCCAACCAAACCATCTTTCTGGAAGGGGCTGCCGTCACGTTGACCGCCGAAGCGGCTCCCGGCTGGCGATTTGTTGGCTGGAGCGGCAATTTGAGTGGGGACAATGTATCAGAAACGCTCATGATGGTGACAGATATAAACGTTACGGCCGTCTTTGCCGCCGTTCCAACTTACACTGTCGCCATCAACGTCAGCGGCAGCGGAACAGTCGCCATCGCCCCCGACCAGACTGAGTTCCTGGAGGGCGATTTGGTGACGTTGACACCAGTTCCCGCGCCGGGTTGGCGGTTCATGGGCTGGCAAGGCGACATCACGGGCAATACTGACGATCCCGTCAGCTTCACCATAATGGAAGATAAGGAAGCGACGGCCGTTTTCGCTCTCAAGTATCAGGTTTTCCTACCCGCGATTACCAACCCGTAACAAAAACGACGGCCGTTTTTCTGAAAACGGCCGTCGTCTAAATACGGTTGACGACATACGCAGGTCAAGCGCATCGCGTCTCGTGGTTTTACCCATGTCCCAACACACGATGCGGCCGGTACGGTTCCTCCAACAGCGCCATCTCCTCATCTGACAACTTAATTTCTACCGCCGCGACCGCTTCTTCCAATTGGTACATCTTGCTGGCCCCGATGATGGGCGCGCTCACGCCTGGTCTGTGCAGCAGCCAGGCCAGCGCAATTTGAGCCGGTTTCACACCGCGCTCGGTCGCCAGCGCTTCCACCCGATCCAACACGGCATAATCTTCCGGCTGGAAATACATATCTTGGGCAAATCCATCGCTTTTGGCCCGTTTCGTCGGCAAGTCGCCATCCCGCTTACGGTTGCCCGCCAAAAAACCGCGCGCCAACGGACTCCAGGGAATCAAACCAACCCCTTGATCTAAACAAAGCGGGTTCATCTCCCGCTCTTCTTCCCGGTAAACAAGATTGTAATGGTTCTGCATGGAAATGAAGGGCGTCCATCCGTGTTGAACGGCCGTGCTCTGCGCTTTAGCAAACTGCCAGGCAAACATACTCGACGCCCCAATGTACAACGCCTTGCCCGTCTTAACCACATCATGCAGCGCTTCCATCGTCTCCTCAATCGGCGTCTCATAATCCCAACGATGAATTTGGTATAAATCCACATACTCCGTTCCCAAACGGCGCAAAGAATTATCAATCGCTTCCATGATGTGCTTGCGCGAAAGACCGCGATTATTCACATCATCACTGAGAGGCATATACACTTTGGTTGCCAGGACAATCTCTTCCCGTCTGGCAAATTCCTTGAGCAGCTTACCGGTCACTTCTTCGCTAACGCCCAGGGAATACATATCGGCCGTGTCAAAAAAGTTAATCCCCAATTCTAAAGCGCGTTTAACAAACGGGCGGCTATCCGCCTCTGGCAGCACCCAATCGCGCCATTCCGGCGTCCCATACGTCATCATCCCCAGACAAATACGCGAAACCTTCAGACCAGACTGACCCAAACGAACATATTCCATTCCAAACTCCTTCAAAAGTGTAATGGTCAACAATAGGTTGAACCGCAAAGAGCGCAAAGGATTAAAGAGAGAAACTTTGCGTCCTTTGCGGTGAAAATAGGTTCAAGGAACGCCTGACCGTTACACAAACTCCTTCAAAAGATTCTTTATTGTCGATTGTTACTGCCGCGCTTCCAAACAAACCACGCCCGCCGGCCCCACCGCCGCATTGTGCCGCACCCCAGCCGGCAAATCCAGGCGGTCGCCGGCCCGCAAAGTCATCGGTTCCCCATCAATCGGAAAACCAAACGTAATCGAACCAGAAACCACATAAATGACCTTAAAATAATCATGTTCATGCGCGGCGTAAACATCGCCCGCCCCATTAGACCATCTGCGCGGATCCAACCCCTCAGCTTGCATCAAATCCAACAAAATCGCCTCTGTTGGCTCTTCTGGCTTTTCCCATTTATGGATGCGGATGATATTGTCGTACATTGTCACTCTCCTGCAAACGCGCTTACCTTTCACTTATAATACGCAGTCAGGGGGCAAAGGGCAATATGCTATTCGCGCAACTTTCACACAGCATAGGTCTTCGCCCGCTTTCTTGTTATAATTCCGCCGCAATGAACTTAAAGGATCGCAAAAAAAGAGGCCAATTTTGGCTGGGGATGGGCATCAGCGGTATTAGTCTGGCCGCAATTTTCCTTTTCATCGAGCCAGCCGCCATTTTAGAGGCCCTGAAGACAGCCCGTTATGGCTATCTGGCGTTAAGCGGCTTGGGCTTGGTCGCTTTCATGATCCTGCGGGCTGTGCGTTGGCGGTTTATGCTCAACAACGATATTTCCTGGGGGCAGGTATTTCACATCCAAAATATCGGCTACATGCTCACCCAGCTTTTGCCGTTTCGGATTGGCGACATGGCCCGCGCCGTATTAATTGGTAATGTGCCGCCGGTCACGTTGGCGCGGGGCAT
>JANTGY010000161.1 GCA_024762695.1 Anaerolineae bacterium | reverse complement strand
GGCCGTTACCCGCCGCCGCGCCAACGGCTTCCCTGGTCCCGATGGCTGGCATCCCGAACAAAAACTCACCATGCAGGAAGCCATCCACGCCTTCACAATGGGAGCCGCCTACGCCGCCGGGCAAGAAACGCGGCAAGGCTCCATCGCCCCCGGCAAGCTGGCCGATTTCACCATCCTCCCCGACGACATCTTTACCATTCCCCCGGACAACCTTCTCCAAATGAAAGTTGCCGCCACAATCGTTGGCGGGCAGTTCAAATACCGCGCTTTCTGATTCTGGTTTAACGACCGTATCCTTTAGCCTCTATAAACGTCATAAATCACTAGACCCAATTGCCAGTAATCCTTTATCTCGGATAAAGGATTACTGCTGCAAGGCGGGGCGCAACATTTGGGGGCTGGGAATAAAGCCTGCACCGCGAACCACACGGCAAAAAATAGGTCGTTTTTAGTCCGTTTATTTCAGGGGGGATATAGATACGGGAGGCGCTAAATAAGAAAATCTGTTGTCCGTTCCCCTCAAAACCCTATTGACGTTTACCTAAAATTAAGGAGAAAAAAGCATGTCGAAAAAGACACCCTTTGCTTTACTAATCGTGATTACCGTTTTGGCGATTGCCGTTAGCATAGCTGGCGCTATCACCGACGGCGAACTTGATGGCGAGGATCATCCGCATGTCGTACTTTTGCTCATGGAAACAGAATCTGGCGCAATGTATCGCTGTAGCGCTACGTTGCTATCTCCAACTGTGGCGTTAACTGCCGGACACTGCACTTCCAATTATGGTTATATTGAAGAAGAGGGAGATTACTCCGCGATGAGGGTTTTCACCGAATCAGATGTTGATGGTGGCGATAATAACTATCCATATGCTGGTAATAACAGCGTCGAAGCCGTATCGTGGGCGGCACATCCCGATTATGAAACTGATGCATTCTACGTCCATGATGTTGGCATCGTCATTCTTGAAGAGCCTGGCGTTGTTGGCCTGGAAGAATATGGTACGCTGCCTGAAGTGGATCAATTCGATGATCTACCGATGCCTGCTGGCAGAAACAACAAGACCTGGTTCACTTCTGTCGGTTATGGCCTCCAGGCAATCTTCACAACCGAAGAACAATGGGAATTGCAATCAGAACGCATCCGCATGGTGGCCCATCCGTTTTTGCTGCAGCTCAACGTTCCGGGGATCACAGGGGACTTCTCGCTGCTGCTTTCCAATAATCACGCGACTGGCGGAACCTGTTTTGGCGATTCTGGCGGCCCCAACTTCTTGGGCGATACCAATATCGTTGCCGGCGTAACCTCTTTCGGGACAAATGCGAATTGTGCCGGCATTGGCGGCGTCTACCGTACCGATCGCGCCGATGTGCAAGATTTCATTTACACCTATTACACGCCGTAGTTTGACTTGAAGAAATGTAGATTGTTGCACGATGGAAGGGTTGCCAAACGGCAGCCCTTTTTTTGCGCCTGGTAATCCGGCTGGTTTCACCACCCTTTCCGACGATATTTTACTTTTTCCATAGACAACCTGCTCCAAATTAAAGCTTCTGGCACAATTCTTGGCAGCCAATCCAATACCGCACTTTTTAGTAACTTACCAATGAACTCCTTGTACAGTGTACAAGAAAATGATCCACAGAGTACACAGATTAACGCAGATTTTTTTGAATCATTTTAATCTGTGAAATCTACGGACGAATCTTTTCTGGTTTATCCAGGTTAGGTTGAAGTTCAATTATCGGGGATTTGCAGGTCTACGTTGCGGCTGGAGAAGTAGAGGAAGGCGGCCAAGATGAGGCCAATGCCGACTAATCCGATGACCAGCCAGTTGGTGTTGTTGGCGGTTTCGACTTCTGTTTGGAAGGCGACTTGTCCGTTTACGTCGCCTCTGGTCAGTTGCAAACGGATTTCGTAGGTTCCGATTTCGGGGGCGGGGAAATCTATTTCGTAGAACAGTTTGTTGGCCGAACGTTCGGTGGTGGCGGGGCCGGACATGACGATCTCGCCGTTGGCTTGATTGATCATTTCCATGAACACGGCCGCATCCAAAAGCGGCGCATCATCCTCAGCCAGGACGCCGACGGTGATGTGCATGGTTTCGCCGGCTTGTGGGACAGGTGGGTTGAGCCAGACGGTCATTTTGTAGGGGCCGACTGGCTCTTTGCCGATTTTGATTTCGCCGCCGCCGTGAGCAAGGGCCATTGGCACGCTCCCCCCAAGCAATAATCCGAGCGCTAACACAACAATCAATCGTTTCATTTCGGACGCACATCCTTATAAACCAGCGCCGCATACATTATCGCCAGTGTGGCGCAAAAGATAAACCATTGAATCGCATAGCCCATATGCGAACCTTCCGACAAATCTACTTCTCGTTCTGCTCGGAAAGGGGGCGCGTCGTTGGCTTCTGGGGCTTGGTTGATGTAAATCGGCAGCAAGTCGTAGGGCATTTGGGCTTGAATGGCTTCAATGTCCACGCGATACCAGGCCAATTCTTCGGTGACGGCGCTGACGCCGCTGTCGCGGTTGAGGGTTTGGGTGAGGCCGATGTAGCCGTTGACGGTGAGGGCGCCCGGTTCGTTGTATGCGGCGTAGCTGTCTGCTTCGGGAACCCAACCGCGATTGACGAGTACGGCCGTTTTCCCATCATCCAACACCAACGGCGCCACCAAATGCACGCCCGGCTTATTTTGGTAATTTTGCAGCTTCACAATGCCCTGATAGGCAAAATCAAACTGACCTTGAGCAACCGCATCCCGATTCTTCAATGACGTTAGATCGCCCGGTAAGCTTTCGCCATTCAGATCAACCGGAGCCGAAGCTAACGCTGCTGCCAGAGCTGCATTTTGTGCCCGACGTTGATCCAGGCGATCGAGCTGCCAAAATCCCAGCCGCGCCAACACAATCATCCCGGCAATCACCGCTATCGTGGCGATAATCCATTGACGGCTAACCATCGCTCTGGCTACTCGGCTTGCTGTTTTCATTTCTCCAACCCCGGCGCAATCAACGCCTCATCTGTGCTCCACTGTCCTTCTGGCAGGGCCGGTTTGCGCGCTTCGCCTTGTAACAGACGGCTGATGAGAACCAGCGCGGCGATGATGTACATCATGCTGCCCGGAACCCACATAATCACGCCGCCAAGCTGTTGATCGTTCATCACCGTCAGTCCCATCAGGCGAGGGACATTGTTGTAATAGGTGTAGATTGGCTCAGCGGCGAAAGCGATGGCCACGCCGGTGAGCATGTTGGGGGGAACGGCCGATAAGGCGAACGCAATCCGTCCTATCAATCCAAACTGCTTGTGAATGCGCGGCCCGGCTCCCGTTACGTGCCACCAAAACAGCATCCCGCCCAAAAAGAAGGATAAATGCTCCAAATCGTGGACCAGATCGCTGCGGAGGGCGGCGTTGTAGGCGTTTGGATCATGCCAGCCGATAATCGAAATCAACCAGATCATCCAAACGATGCCCGGCGTTGTGGCCGCGCGCAGCTTATGGCGAAAGGGGGCGTTGCGATTGATGAGGCGAGCGATTCCACGTCCAATTTTTAGCCGCCAGGTATTGGGCAGCCCCCACAACATGAAGGGCATGGGGTTGGCGATGAGGAGAAGGGGCGGGGCGATCATGATCAACAATAAATGTTGGATCATGTGCATCGAAAATAACATACTCCCCAACACATCCAGCGGCGACATGAGGGCCAGACCAACGAAAACCAGCCCAGCTAGATAGGAAACGGGTCGCCAACCGGCGGCAGCGCGCCACCCATTTGTCTGTTTGGCTGAACGGGCGCGGTTACTGCGTTGCCGCAAGCGCCGCCAGCCTTTTACATATAATGTCCCGGCCAAGACCAGGATGATGATCACATCAGGCCGCCAATCCCAGGAGGATAAGGCGGCCTTCAAAATTGGATCCACAGTTTTACTCCCCGTTTAGTTGGCAATTTTGTAATTGGGTAATTGGTAATTACTCAATTACCAGTTACCGAACAACCTGCAAAAACTAACCAAGGCTTTCTATTTCTAACCCGCCGTACCAATTAAATATAACGCCGGGTAGAAGAAAACCCAAATGACGTCTACGTAATGCCAGTACAAGGCGGCGGCTTCAACGCCCCAATGTTCTTCGGACGAGAAATGCCCTTTACGGCCGTTATTCCACACAATTAGCAAGAAAATAATCCCGCTCAACACATGCAGCGCGTGCATCCCCGTCATCGCATAAAAGACCGCGCCAAACACGCCGTCCGTTGGCTTCAAATGACCGAACAACTCAATCCCGGCAATCTCGCCTTGCAAACCAAAGATATTCCATTCCATAAACACCACGCCGATGAAAAAGAGCGTCCCCAAAAAGGCGGCGATCAGCATTCCGCTTTGAAATGTCTTGCGGTCGCCGTGGGCCATCGCCGATTCGGCGCGGTAAACAAAGAAACTGCTTAGCAGCAGCACGCTCGTGGCGATCAGTCCCAGAACCTGGCTTAATTCAGGTCGCGCACCGCCCCATAAGAAGAAGCGGGCCACTAGCAAAGCAGCAAATAGAAATAGTTCTGAGAAAAAGAATAACCACAATCCCAACCGGTTGCTGCGCAATTGCTGGGCAAATGACGGCTCGTGGCTGTGGGCATGGTCGTCGTGATGGGCAGTTATGGCGCTCATATTAATGGCTCTCCTCGCGCCACAGGCGCGCAATGTGCATGAAATTTTGTACGATAATGCCCGCTTTCACCAGGGCCAGAATAATTAGCCAGACGGCCGGGTTGGGAATATAAACGCCGACGATATATTCAACGGCCGTTAACACCGCCAAAATCCCCAACGTCGTAAATCCCAGGCGATAAGCCGCCGCTTTCTTGTCATTCATAATCTCAAATCTCCAGTTTCTACACTTCTAATCGCCAACGGCGGGCATTGGTATTGTCTGCACATACTTCGAGCCATCCAATCCATAATCATACGGATCGCCAACTACCTCAAATGGCGCATCGTAATTGAATTCCGGCACCGGATAGGGAATCTGCCATTCCGGAGAGCGGGAATTCCAGGGGTTTGTCGCCGCCATTTTTTGCGAACGGGCGCTGCTAATCAGGTTATACACCATAATCAACACCGACCACCCAATCACCAACGCCGCCACGGTAACCAAGACCTGCGTTGTTTCGACGCCGAGCGCGGGATCATAGTCAGCAATGCGACGGCGCATGCCCAATAATCCGGCGCGCATCTGACCCAGACTCATCAGCCAGAAGGCTGGCGTCATCAGCCAGAAATGAAGCTTGCCCAACGATTCCTTATACATCTTCCCTGAAATCTTCGGATACCAGTAATAAACAGCCGCAAAAAACGGAAAGACAAAGCCGCCAAACATCGTCGAATGGAAATGGCCGACCACCCAATAGCTGTCATGTAAGTGCATGTCCGTCGGAATTGTGCCCAAAATCGGGCCGGTCACGCCGCCAATCAAGAAAACGGAGATAGAACCAAGCACAAACAGCATCGGCGTCTCAAAAGAGAGCTTGCCTTCCCACATTGTTGCCATCCAGCTAAAGAACTTTACACCCGTGGGAATAGCCACAAACATCGTTGAAATCATGAACGGAATGCGCAGCGCGTCGTTCATGCCTGATGTGAACATATGGTGCGCCCATACCAGGAAGCCGACAAAGGCGATGCCCAGGCTGGACAGCGCAATCCATTTGTAGCCAAACAGCGGTTTGCGCGAGAACACGGGCAGCAGCTCGCTGATGACGCCCAACCCCGGCAAAATGAAGACATAGACGACCGGATGGGAGTAGAACCAGAACAGATGCTGGTACAAAATCGGGTTACCGCCGGTGGTGGGGTTGAAGAAATTGAGGCCAATCGTGCGTTCCGTCACCACCATGAGCAAAGCCATGCCGACGGTTTGGGTAGCCGTGAACTGGATGATGGACGCCGCAATTGCCGCCCAGACAAAGATGGGCATCCGGAACAACGACATCCCTTTAGCCCGCATGGTCGTTACGGTGACCAACAGGTTAATCGAACCGGCAATGGAAGAGAGACCGTTGATGTAAAAACCAAGCAGGAAGAGCTGGACGCCCAGCGGCGCGCGCAAGCTCAAGGGCGGATAGCCGACCCAGCCGGTGTCCCAGCCGCCGACGAACATGCCCGATAGAATCAGGACGACGGCGGGAATGCCCACCCAATAGCTAAAAGCGTTGAGACGGGGGAAAGCCATGTCGGAGGCGCCAATCATCAAGGGAACCAGGTAGTTGACCATCGCGCCGACGCCTAGCAGGATGCTGGCGATCATAATGATGCCGTGCGCGCTGAAAAGGGTATTGAAGTTATCGTTGGTCAGGTATTGCATGCCTGGCGCGGCCAATTCGATGCGGAATAGGACGGCGAAGAAGCCGCCAATAAGTAGGACCAGGACGCTGGTAAAACCGTATTGGATGCCGATGACTTTATGGTTGACATCGACGTTGATGTAGCGCGACCATTCTGGTTTGCCTTCTGGCGCACCGTGACGCAGCGGGGTCTTTTTGCCAAAAATCCACTTGATCCAGTCGGTTAAAACGCCGGCCCCCAGCAAGGAGCCGGGGACGCCGATGAGCGCGCCGAAGACGACGGCCGGTTCGATATTGGACGTGTCTAATCCCATGACGGCGCGAATGGCGGTGATGAAACCGAAGCCAACGGCCGTGCCAATAATCTGCCCGATAAGTCCCCGAACGTAGGCGGAGGTGAGCCAAATGCTTAATGTGTTCATGAACTTCCCCTTACTCCTCTAATGTTTGAATAAATGCGATCAAATCGTCAACAATATCGATTTCAATGCCTTCGTTAGCCAAAATTTCGGCTTCTTTGGCGGCGAAGGTGTCTACGAATACCGCCGGCATAGCTGGCGCGTAGGTGGCGACGATTTGGGCGTTAGGTTCGAAAATGGATTTGCGGATGTAGTCGTCGTCGGCGGTTATGGTTGTGCCGTCTTCCAATTCCTCGGTACGGCCGTACAAGCCCAACCAGGAAGGCCCAGCCAAACGCGTGCCGTCCAAACTATGACAACCGGCGCAAGAAGCCCAATCCGCTTCGCCGCCGGTGTACCACATTTCACCGCGCTCTTCCGGCGTCATCTCAGCGTATACCGGGGCTTGCGTACGCTCTTCAACAAATGCGTCAAATTCAGCGGCGCTGACGACCTGCACATCGGCCAACATGGTCGAGTGGGCCGTGCCGCAAATCTCGGCGCAGCGCACTTTGTAATCGCCAATCTCAGTTGGCGTAATGCGCAGCGTGGTCTCTTGCCCCGGAACCAGGTCCTGCTTGACGCGGAATTCCGGCACCCAAAATGAATGCAGCACATCTTTCGATCCCATCTTCAAAACGACAGGTTGGTCAACGGGCAGTACCAGCGTTGGCGAGGAAAAGCCTTCTTGTTCAGGATAAGCGAAGCTCCATGACCATTGCTGCCCTGTCACTTCAATTGTCATCTCGTTTTCTTTGGCGCTAACTAAGTCATTAAGCGTTACTGTGCCCCAAATGCCAAAGCCGAGGACGACGAAGGTTGGTACAACTGTCCAGATAATCTCCAACGCCGTGTTGCTGTGGATATGGGGCCCGTCCGTATCATCGCCGGGTTTACGCCGGAAAACAAAGGCTGAATACAGCATAAAGACCATGATGAGGGAAAATAAAAAGGCGATGGCGATAAAATGCCCGGTAAACATCTGGTCAATGGGCACGGCTTCGGCGCTGGCTGCCTGAGGCAGGGCGTAAATGGCGCGCAGCAAATAATACAGCGGCACGGTTACGATGAAGACCAGCGCAGTGACGTTGATGATATGATTACGATTTCTCATGTTTCTTTCCTAAATGTGCTAACAATTTGGATTTGTCCTTGGATAACACACAGCCCAAAATTATTGGGGCGTGCAAGTAGCCCGATTTTTCAAATCGGGCGGCGATCTACAAAATCGCCCTACGTTTGAAATGGTTAAAAGGGTGAGTTTAAGTAAGCGGTAACAGCTAATCCTAGACCAACAACAAGCAGCCCGCTGAGCAAAACGACGATGAGATCCCAGGGGATTGGCGCATTGTCGGCTTCGTCGAGCGCGGCGAAAGATTGGGGACGGATGAACCAGGCGAGCAGCAGGAGGGCGGTTAGCGCCAGCCCCCCCACAACAGGAATGGCCGAATTGATGACTCGTTCCGCATCGGGGCTGCCAGAGAAGTAAAGGACGGCCGTTAACCCGCCCCCAACAACCAACAAACCAGCTCCCGCAATCCAAACGTTGTCCCAAGATACCGGCTCATCGGAGGCTTGCGCCTTGAAGCGCTGGCGGCGCCAGACAAGAATAAATGCGCTGACGAGGATTAACCAGATAAGAAGCGTATTGATGCCGCTGGCGGCACGGCCGTCTACCACATATTCGCTTTCCGGGATAAACGCAAAATTCAGCAGCGCTCCCAGGAATATGGTAAACAACAAGATAATCAGGGATGCGCTGACGGCCGTTTGGACGGCCCGTTTGTGGTTAGGAATACCGTCCGTCGCCCTGTCGGCATTCCTCGCCTTTAACGCATCCGAAGTCCGCTGTTTTAGGGCCGATTGGGCCGACTGATACAAATCGCTGGCGATGACAGTAGCAGTTTGTTTCTGGAAACGGGTGAAAAAAAACGACAATCCGACCCCAACGACAGCGACAACGCCCACAATCAAAACAAATAAACCGCCGATGACTTGCAAGCTGGTTAAATCCACGCTGTTAGCGCCATTGATGGCGAAGGGTAAAGGCAGCGTGATTTTATGCGCTTCTGGCCCGATCTGACCGTTTAGCAGCAGTCCCGCCACTATCATGCCCATCAACGCCAGGATAGTGGCAATAACCATCCAGTTGCTTCGAGTTGTATTTCCGCTCAAGAGTTTTCTCCAGCCAAAAGGTGTTAGGGTAGCATCCGATTCCAGTCGAGGATTTTAGCACAATTTGTTTGCAGGGCAACTTACAATTAAATTATAAGTCATCCCTTAATGTTTCGAGTCAGCCACAAAAAGTATTTTATCAAAATACTTTTTGTGGTTGACCTAACCTGGATAAACCAGAAAAGATTCGTCCGCAGATTTCGCAGATTTCACAGATTAAAATGATTCAAAAAAATCTGCGTTAATCTGTGTAATCT
>JANTGY010000160.1 GCA_024762695.1 Anaerolineae bacterium | reverse complement strand
AATTAGCGCATTTTTTATCAAAATACTTTTTGTGGTTTACCTAAATGGTTAGTTACGATAAAGACGCCGGTTTATTTGGCGGCGTTGGGGTGGGAACGGCCGTAATTCCCTATTTCTGGTCAAGGCGACGAAATTCGGCGGCTAACTCAGTAATTTCACGAATATCGGAAAAGCGCTGTGTCTTACCTGATACCGAGCCAATTGAGAGACGCATAAGCGGGGCCAACGAGCCGTCAGATTGGGCAATACCGCCTTGCTCGCGATCCATAAAATTGTAATGGGCCATAATGCGTTCAGCGAAATCTTCTCGCAGCCGTTCATTTATGGAATCGACATCGTCAGCCATCGTAATCAAAACCAGCGTTTCATTGCTGGCGTGGCCGATGAAATCATTCAGCGTCCCCAGATCGTCAATGATCTCATTTAACAACATGGCCGTAAAACGCATGACCTCATCGCCAGCGACAAATCCATAGGCGTCATTGAATGGCCCTAGATGATCGACGCCGATGAGCATAAGCGTCCAATTCGTCTCACGCATAATGCCCCTGAGCTGATCTTCAATCAGGCGGGCGCTGGGAAGGCCGGTGCGCGGATCTGTCATATTGAGTCGTTGATGTGTGCGAATAGCGGTACCGACGCGCAGCTTCAACTCCTCAATATCAAACGGCTTGGTTATGTAATCATCCGCGCCTAGTTCAAGGCCTGCAATTCTGTCGCTGCGTTCATCTTTCTGGGTGAGAAAGATGATCGGAATATGGCTGGTGCGGGTTGTTGTTCGCATTTCTGTGCAAACAGCGTACCCATCCATATCCGGGAGCATAATGTCGAGTACAACCAAATCAGGTAGGTTCTTCCGACACATATCCAGAGCGTCAGTACCCCGACCGGCGACTTCAACTTGATATCCTTGCCCGGTGAAGAAGATGCGCAACATATTGGAAATATCAAAATCATCTTCAACTATTAAAATCTTTCCATTGCTCATAGGCTTATCCTTACAAATTATAGCAGCGCTGGGCCAACAACTGATTGGCAGTCGGGCCTTATTCGATCCTTTTTTGAGATGAGGTCAGTCTGACCATAGGCTTTGATGTTTTTTATCTCTTCGTCTGTGATAGCTCGTTCGAAACTTCTAAAGCCACCGAGTCGAAAGCCGTGCTTCTCAGCGATTTTATCAATTGTCAATACTTGCGACAATGATATGTTTTTACCCAGGGTAAATGATTCATACCGTCGTTCCAGGGTAAGGGCCATCGTTTCGGCCATACAAGCGTAGGCCATTTGCGGGGGGAAGCCGAAATTGAAGCCAAAATCAACAGCCCCCGGCGCTTGCACCATGCCGCCTTCAATGACGAGAACATCGGGCCGCTGCTCAACGACTTGACGTGAAACGTCGCGCGGCCGGGCTACGTCGCAAACGATGGCGCCGCGCATTAAATGGCGCGGTTGGATGACGCTGCCAATGGCGCTGGTGACGGTAATGATAAGTTGAGCCTGGGCGATTTGGTTAATATCGGCGGTGGCGACCACATCGCGTCCTCCGGCTTGTTTCGCTTTTTCGGCAATTTGATTGAGTTTGTCTAAACGACGGCCGATTAGTACCGTTTTTTTTGCTTTGGGCGCCATCATTTCGGCGCTGATGGAGCCAATGGCTCCCGATGCGCCAACGATGGCTACGGTTGCTTTTTCGATGGGAATGTCCATCAGGACGGCCGCTTGTTGAATGGCTCGGACCGCTACCGCGACCGTGTAGCTGTCTCCTGTCGTAACGGGGATGTTTAGATTTTTGGCGATGGTGACGCCGCCATCCCCAACGACGGAGGTGAATGCGCCCAGCCCTAAAATTCGCGCCCCAAGCTTTTCGGCAAAACGGCCGCTTTGGATAATTTTCCGGTACACAACATTTGGCGGCAAACTCATCATGCGCGCCGGGGTCAGAGGGCAGGCGATAAACCAACCAGGGGCAGTACGGCCGTTTTCTGCCGACCGAATTCCTGAAATTTCAGAGATAAAAACTGGAGGGAAAAATAGCGATAAAAAATCAATCAGCCAAACAGGTAATTTGCCCAATGCGGGGTATTTTCGGCTCACGTCCCGCTTTGGGTCAATTGGATGAATAATAAAAGCAAACGAATCAGACATATTAAGAGTTTAGCTTAGTCAAGCGCAGCGGCAATAGCAAAATGTCCCTATCAAACACGGCGTTCAGGCCTGTTCCTCACTCGTCTTGCCGGGGATAGAGACGCGGATACGGGTACTTGTCTGCATGAGGATGATGATCGCTGTCTTCATAACGCACCGGCTTAGCAATTACACGCCGCTCCTCGCCCAACAAAACCACATCAGACTCAATCGTGCGCGCCGGATAAATAATCAGCCCCGACGCCAAACGGCAATGATGGCCGACACAACCGCCCAACACCAGTAAATTTGTTTCCTCAATCTTTTCATTTCCTCCCACAGTTCGCAGCGGGCCGCCCAAAACATTAAAATCAGTAAATGTCGTGCCGGCGCCAATAAAAGAATCCCGCCCCACAACGCAGAGCTGCAGGCAGGTGTTTTGGGCGACCATCGTATTTTCCATCATCGTTGTCATAAACAGAGCCGCCCGAAATGGTAAGAAACAGCCATCGCTGACAACGCTTAACAGCAATTGGCAGCCCTGTGAAATGGTCACGTTATTACCGATGACGGAATTGTCAATTACCGCCCCGGCGCCAATTGTTACATTGTCTCCAATGACAGTTGGCCCATGAATGACGGCCGAAGGATCGATATTGACATTTTTGCCAATTTGTACCAATTCTGAACTGGCTAAAACTTGTTTTTGTTCGTAAAGAGATTTGAACAAAATTTTGAGCTTAAACCGCCAATCCGCGCCAATCTGATCTTCTACATTGGCGTTATGGGCAAACGTCCCGAACAAAATATCGGCTACAAAAATATGCACCCAATTTTCGACGAGGACGAATGCCTTGCGTGGCAGTTGATAAACTAAATCGCCAAATTCTGTCGCCATATAGGGGGGCACATGGTAGTAACCCCGTTCGCGCGCTTCGGTATCAATAATCAACGGCTCGGCTTCAACCGCCTGGGCGGCCCCTTGCGGTAAATACCACATATCGGCCAGCAAAAGGTTGTCTTGTTCAAAAAAGGAATGGGTTAACGGCCGTACATGCGTCGCAATAGCCAGATCATCTACACTAAACGCCAGACGGACCGGACGTCCCCCAGCGCGGGCGCGCCGGATAAACTCATCAATCAACTCCCGATCAAAAAACAAATTATCCTTATGAACAAAAGATTCAATCGGTTCCGTTTCCAACTGATGGGCTGTGCGCCAATCCTCATATTCCCGTTCTTCCGATACATAAGGCGTCAAAATATCCCGCTGCCAAAGCCACAGCGGTTTATTTTGCACCCGCAAATCACGGGCCGGTTCATTAAACGGCGCGATAAAAGCCGGTTCGTTCAAAATAATACGACGCATAGTATAACCAACTTACGACAGCGGCTTCTTAGAAATAACAATCGTACACGTTTCGTCGCCAGCCGCAATACATGAGACTTCTTTTACTTGAAAACGCCGCCCACGACTCACCCAATCCAAACTTTGCTCCAACAAACCTACCGCCAAATGGCAGGTAGGCGCTTCCGATGTTCGTCCCCAGCAAACTGGACAGCGTTCAATAATCCACAAAAATCCCCGCTCATCTTCACCCAATCGAACCCGTTGATCGGTAAACTTATTCAACGTTTCTGCGAAAACATCAAGCCCTATCTTGATTTTGATTCCCAACGGCAGCGTTCTAAACGCCAAGTCCGTAATGCCCAAAACCGGCATAAACTCCTTCAAGGCATATTTCCATGTTTCCCGACCGGCACGCAAAGCCAATCCCCGACCACCGCGCACGCCATACATATCATCTAACGTTTGCTGAATCGCGCTAAATTCCGAGAATGGAAAGCCGAGCTGTAAATTATTGGGAGGATAATTATTAACGAGATGATGTAAATGAGCGAGATTGAGAATGGCGTTTACTCCATGCCGTCCCATAATTTCTTCCATGGCCGTTAAGACAATCCGGCCCATTTTATTGGGGTAAAAATATTCAATCGCGCTTAAGGCGTCAATGTTCTTTTCGTTAACTTTTTTCACTCGACCCGCCGTTCCGTTCCATTGTTGTTGAGAAAATCAGTCAGAGTCTGCATAAACAACTGCGGCTCATCCAACATGGGGAAATGGCGTGAATGTTCCATCATCGTTATGTGCGCCACGTTTATACCGTTTTGGATGAGGTCGGCATTTGAAGGGGAGACGATATTATCATGAACGCCATAAATTCCTAGCGTTTCGAGTTTTAAATTTGGCAGCTTGGAGCGTAAATCCGTTTCGCGCAAGTCGCCGATGCTGCGGAAGAAAGATTCAATCGTTGTTTGCTGTACATCGCGGAAAATCATATGACGCACCTGCTTGGAATCGCGCGCTAATAAGATCCGCATAATGGAATGAAGCATAAAGGGGTATCGCCAAATCAACTTAGCGATTGAACCGTAACCAGCCAACTGTAAAAATGGATTTAGTGATGAGCCGAGAATTGGCGAACCGACCACTGCCACTTTTGATACGCGGTCTGAATGCTTCAAGGCCATTTCTAAGGCAACGGTGCCACCCATTGAATGACCAAAAATTGGCGCTTGCTGGATGCCGAGGGTTTCCATGAATTGGTCCACCATCTCGACATAGCTTTTGATTTGAAATGGCGTGGCAGCGTCCCTTTTCCCCTTGGCTGATTCGCCAAAACCCCAAAAATCAAGCGCATAAACGCGGTAACGCTTGGTTTTTGCCAGGGTAATCATAAAATCGCGCCAGACATCCCAAGAATTTATCCATCCATGTAAGAGAATAATGGGCTGACCCTGACCAATTGATTCGTAATGTAGAATCCCTTGTTCTGTAACGATGGAACTCACGCTAACCTCTGTGTTGCCCAATGATTGCGTGCTGCATAATAACAGTGCAACACGGGCCCAGCGCCTTATGAAGGTCTTGTCGCCTTTCTTAACTGCAAGAATAATGGCTCGCTTGCTTTTTAGGCGACTGAAGGGCTGTTTTTCGTTGGCGAAAGGGCTAATTATTTACTTCACATGGTAGCGCTTGCCCTGTTTTAAAACCGTGAAAAGCAAGTAAAGGTGCTGTAAATGAACCGTTAATCAGTTTTGCCCAGCCGATTCCTCTTTATCCAATTCCTCTAGAATGGAATAAAGCAGCTCTAACAGCACATTTTTTACCGTTTCTTTATCGGTGGCGACGCAGGGTAAAATTTTCACTTCCGGTTTTAGCCGTAGGATAATGCGCAAATCTTCTGGTTCCCAAGCGTCTTCCATATCCTGTTTGTTAGCCGCTACAACGTAAGGCGTTGAGGCGTATCCTTCAAAAGTTTCTAGAATGCGTTTGGCTTCGCGGAAGGTCTCGGGTTTGGTGCTGTCTACCATAACGACAAAGCCTAACATCCCTTGGGAGAGGATGTCCCACATAAAGTCAAAGCGGCGCTGTCCGGGCGTGCCGAAAAGGTAAAGAACGAGGTCGTCGCCGACTGTGATACGGCCGAAATCCATGGCGACCGTGGTGGTTTCCTTGATTTGTTCGGCGTTACTGGTGATTTTCCGTTCGGTTGAGACAACATCTATCTCACTGACAGAGCCAATGAAAACAGTTTTCCCGGAGGAGAATGGGCCAGTAACGACCATTTTGGCAGCTTGCATAAGTAAATCCCCTGCAAAGGTGAATGATGGTTAATCGGAATCGTTGAATGATGTTGGACGTTTTAGCTGGCCGGACCCCAGAGCCATTTTATAGGCCGCGTATGCGGTGGATCAGGCGTTCGACAACGGAGCGTCTTGCGGCTGGCGTTTCTGATGGCCCGGCCGTTTGGGCGCGTTTGCGGCGTCCGGTTGTTTGGGTTGGCTCGGCCTTTTTAGGCGGGCGAGCTTGTTGGGTTAATTCGACCAGTCCGGCTTGTAACATGCCGTAAATAATGCGTCGAATGGCAAAATCACTCAGGTTATTGGCTTGGGCAATTTTGCGCATGCTGTTGTCGGGGTTAATTAATGAGATAACTTTCCATTCTTCGACAGTTAGGTTGACATTGCGGAGCCGTGCGTCTGGGCGGTCGGTAAAGTGTAGGGAAATATCTAGATCGGGAAGTTCCTCTTGAAGAATTTCCCATTCCTTGAGTCGGCGGCTGCCTTCCATGATGACGCTTTCCAGGTCGATGGGTATGGTGATGTGGCTTGAAGAGGGCAGGCGGTTGGCTTCAAACCGGAAAAGCCCTTCAGCCCAGGTAAACATTTTATAAACGACGTTGAGAACATTTTGACGGACGCTCTGGATGATGTCGCTTTGGGTGACATAGCCCGCCTGGATTAACAGATGGCCTATCTGTTTGTCGCTTTTGCCTTGTACTTTCGTTTCCAAAATATGGGCCTGTTTTTTGGAGAGCTTGCCAGCGTTATGCAAAATTTGAGCCAGATGATTGTCTTGTTCGACGCCCATGTGCGCGTAGATCAATTTTCCTTCTTGAAAGGACATATGCGCTTCTTCATTGCCGGCATTTTCGATGGTGAGCGTGCCGGTTTTCCGCGCCAGGTTGATGAGATTTAAGAGTTGCGTCGTGGAAAAATCGCGCAGGTTGCCTTTAAGGGCCATAGTTGTCGTTCCTGCTTGGTGATCCTGGATTAAATCAGTTGTTGCCAGTATTCACTTTATTGCTTTATACCTTCTTAATTAAGAAGAATCGCCATTTTAATGGTATCTGACACTTTATTTCCATAATGTTTATATTCAACGTGCATTATACATGGTGTAAAAATTCAAGTCAAACGAGGGGATGGGCTGAACGGGCAGCCTAGATGGCGTTAAACGGCCGTTTCTCTCGCCCCGAAATGATTAACTACCACGATGGGTGGGGGCGGGTTATTTTTCCCCTTGTTGGCTTAAGGGTTCGTGGGTAAAATAGACGCGCTTGGTTAATAGGAACCTGGCCCCAATAGTATGGGGCGGTGGCGAAATGGCAGACGCAGCGGACTTAAAATCCGCCGGAGTAACCTCCGTGTGGGTTCGACTCCCACCCGCCCTATCGTGAAAACGTGAAACGTAAAACGTAAAACAGGATGTAGGTTTTGCGTTTTGTGGTTCGCGTTTTTGTTTTTTTTAATCGAGATGGCGTATGGCGTTGCAGAGATTGGTTCAGGCCTGGCTTGAGAAGAAAGAGGATCGATTACGGCCGTTTCTCCCCCCTCATTTCCCGCTCCTCATCGCCGTGTCTGGCGGGCCGGATTCTTTGGCCTTGCTCCATGTTTTGCAGGGGGTTTTCCCGGCTGAACATTTGGTCGCCGCCCATCTTCATCATGGCTGGCGGGCGGAAGCTGATGTTGAGGCCGAATTTGTGCAAGAGACGGCCGTTTCCTGGGGCATCCCCTGTCACATCGAAAAAATAGACGTGGCCGGTTTGGCTCATGCACACTCCCTTTCTCTCGAAGAAGCGGGTCGCAAAGCGCGCTACGACTTCTTGGCGCGGCTGGCGATCCAGGTTGGGGCCAAAGCTGTTGCTGTCGGCCATCATGCCGACGACCAGGCCGAGACGGTTTTGATGCACTTTTTGCGCGGCGCCGGTCTGGCTGGTTTGCGCGGAATGCTGCCGGTTAGCTCATTGCCCGGCGAGCCTGAACTTTTGTTGCTACGGCCGTTCCTCGCCACATCCCGCGCCGCCATCGAACAATACTGCAAAGAGCATGATCTCGAACCAGTTTTCGACGCCAGCAATCAGGACACAACCTTCTTTCGCAACCGCCTGCGCCATGAATTGCTGCCCTTGTTGACCGACTACAACCCGCAAATTAAGACCCGTTTGCAGCATATGGCTGCCGTTGTTGCCGCCGACTATGCCCTTTTGGATGATCTGGCTGACGAAAAGTATGCCGCCCTCTTAATCGAAAGCGGCGCCGAGTGGTTGTCGCTGGATCGCGTCGGTTGGCTGGCTTTGCCCCTGAGCTTGCGGCGGGCCATACTGAGGCGGGCGGTGCGCCAACTGCGGGCCGATTGGCGCGATGTTGGTTTTCAGCCCATTGAGCAGGCGCGGCTGGTTGCCGAAAAAAACGAGACTGGCGGCCAGGCGACTTTACCCGGCGGCCTGATTTTGACGGTGGATTACGGCCGTTTGACGATTGCCGCCGACCCCGATGCGCTGCCGCTTGACGGGCCGCAAATGTTGAAAAGTACGGCCGTCCCTCTACCAATCCCTGGTATCGTTCAATTGGCAAATGGCTGGGAAATTGAAGCCACAGTAATTTCCAATGTAGATTTAGCGAAAATTCAAGCTAACCCCGATCCCTGGACGGCTTATGTGGCGTTGGGGGATAATGAATTATTGGTGCGGACAAAAAAGATTGGGGAGCGCATACGGCCGTTAGGCATGGCCGGCCAATCGGCAAAACTCAAAGACGTGATGATTAATCGCAAAATCCCGGCCCGATTACGCGACAAATGGCCGATTATTACTACCCGCTCGCACCTGATTTGGTTGGTAGGCCACGGAATTGATGAACGGGCCAAAGTGATAACAGGCAACAAAGACGTTGTCCGGCTCCGGTGCAAAGAAATATAAGAAATAGAATACAAAATTGCCGATTTTCTGAGATACGTGCAGTAATCCGCGAGAATGATTTAGAAAAAATTGATTTAGTTGCGTAAATTGACTATGATGTTCTTTGAATCAACTCGTCGCAGCCTTCACTGAAGATACAGTCACATTGGTTGTTTTTAGTTGTTGACGGAGGAATAAGTTACATGAGAAAAAAGAAAGACAAGAAACAGCCCAAGAAACTTGCAAAACGTTCCTTGAGGATCAAAACTGGAATTAAAGCTGGCCCTGGTGGTACTTGGCCACCTAGTGGAGGATGATAATTGTTTGCATAATTTCATGAGGATGCCCCAACTCGGCATCCTCATGAACTGTGTTTTAAGGATGGGCAATGACGAGCAGCGTCGGCGCCCGTTCCAAAACAGTTTCCATCGCTTTCTGCAAACTTTGCGGGTCCAGCGCGGCAAAACTTTCGTCCAGGATGATAAAATCTGCGCCTTGCAGCAGCGCCCGTGCCATGTAGAGGCGGCTTTTCT
>JANTGY010000159.1 GCA_024762695.1 Anaerolineae bacterium | reverse complement strand
ACGACTCGCTGTTCGCCCACTCGCCCACTCGCCACTTCCCTTGTACAATCGCCCCATTATTATTTGAGGTGATTGGTATGCGTCGTACTACAATTTTCTTATTATTTGCCCTTACTTTTCTGGCGACGGCCGTTGTCGGTTGGGCGCAAGAAAAGCCCACAAACGCGCCCATACCTATCGAAAATCCACCTGAACAGATGTTGACGGGAGCCGTTCCCTGGCAGTCAATTCCCCTGGAAACCGTTGATACGCCGTCTGCGGTTAACGTCGCCGGCAACACCTGCGGCGCGGCCGCCTCCATTTCACTCCCTTACGGCGAGACGACCAATGTGTACAGCTATACAGCGGGTGGAACTGACCCGGCATTGAGCTGCATGTGGGGCGGGCCGGCTGTAGGCGCGCACACGGCCTGGTACAAGTTCACTGCGCCGTACAACGGCCGTGTCGTCATCGATACTTTTGGCAGCAGCTACGATACCGTCCTGGCTCTCTTTGAAGATGTTTCGCCGGACACGATTTTCGATCCCTGCGAAGATTTCGCCAACCACATGCGCGCCCTTTCCTGCCAAGACGACACGGTAGGATTTTCGTCTCGGCTGACCGCATCCGTGAAAAAGGACGCCGTTTACTACATCGAAATAGCCGATTGGACATCGTCCGGCACAGACAAATCGCTGCGTATTTCCGTTTTGATGGAGCCGATTGATACGTTATGGTCGCAAGAAACGCCAATGCCATTAGCCCGCAGCCGTCATGCAACGGCCGTTGTCGGCGACGACATTTACGTGATTGGCGGACAGACCAACATGGGAACGCCAACTATCACGAACCGGATGGACCGCTTGGAAACGGATGCCAACCAATGGGTCGCGTTACAAAACATGCCGGGGGTTGGCTATTCGAACACGACGGCCGCTTATGTGGACGGCCCAGTTGACGACGGCAATATCTACCTTCCTTCTGGTTTTGATGGCAGCTATAACATGACCCATTGGGCGTATGATATTCAAGGGGGGTATTGGTTAGAGCGCGCGCCTGTTCCCTACACAACGCCGTTTGCCTGGGCGACGGCCGTTGCCGTCAGCAGTCCCGACCCCGGTTACTACCTCATTGGCGGCCTGTCCAGCCTGGGAACGCCTGACAGTTTTGACGATGTGCGCGATGAGATGCTTTTTTTTGCGGCCCCTACTCTCGCAAAACCTGATGGCATTTGGTTGAACAAATCAGGGATGGATACGCCTCGTTACGCGCATACGGCCGCCTTAGTCAACGGACAGATTTGCGTCGTTGGCGGTCTGCGCTACGATGCGGTTAACGGCCTCATTTTACTGACTAACGGCGAATGTTATACGCCTAGCACGGGCAATTGGGCAAGCATCGCCGATATGAACTACCCGCGCTATGAGGCCGGCAGCGCCGTTGGCCCTGACGGCAAATGGTATGTATTTGGCGGTATTGACGGTTCGGGCAACGCTGTCTCTGAAACAGAGGTCTACGATCCAATTGCCAATACGTGGACAGTTTTGGACGTAAATCACGACCTGGGGGCGACGGCGACTCTGCCGGCGCGCGCCTGGCCGCGCGGCGCCGTTGTCGGCAGCAGCCTTTATGCCATCGGCGGCCATAATTTACCAACGCAACAGCCTCTTTCGTTGGTAGAACGCATTTTTCTCCCGACAAATGAGACATTCATGCCGATCCTATTTGCCGATTACGGAGAATCAACGCGCGCCGACGATCATTTTGGCGTGGCTCATGCAATGGCTTTTAATGTCGCCCAATATCGCAATTTTGATACGCTGAACGATTATTTTGATGTCTATTATTTTGATTTGACGGATTTAACGGCCGTCACCGTCAACCTCACCCAAGTCCCATCAGACAGCAACTACGACATCGCCATTTATGACGTCGATAAAGTGTTGCGCGGCGAAGGAGTTAATCTCCAGGGACTGTCCGAATCTGTGCCGCTCACCTTAGAGGCGGGCCGTTATTATGTGGTTGTCGAGCGCGTCTATCCAGTAGGCGACCCCAACACGGCCAATTATCGGTTGGTGGTGAACAAGTAGACGGAGACGAAAGACGAAAGACAGAGACAGCGATAGAGACGACTACGTGATTACTAGACTAAATGACTAAAACAATCCATCTCTTACATTTTGCCGACGCCCATATTGATATTGCCAATTACGGCCGTCACGACCCCGACACCGCGCTGCCCATTCGCGTGGTGGATTTTTTGAAAGCGCTAGACCAGATTGTGGAAACGGCTATTTCGGCTCCGCTCAACACAGGTGGTTCCCAACCCGTCGACCTCGTCATCTTTGCCGGGGACGCCTACAAAGACCGCAACCCGCAGCCCACCTTCCAGCGCGAATGGGGGCGGCGCATCAAACGGCTGTCCGAAGCCGGTATCCCGACCGTTTTGCTCGTCGGCAACCATGATGTATCGCCCGCCAGCGGACGCGCCCACACACTGCACGAATTCAGCACCCTGGGCGTGCCGCACATCCATGTGGCCGACCGCATCGAACTGCTGGGGCCAGACCAGTTAGGCATTCCGGCCCAAATCATCACCGTCCCCTGGGTGTCGCGCAGCCGGATGCTCACCCGCGAAGAAACGGCCGGTAAATCGCTGGACGAGGTGTTGACCATGCTCGAAGGAGCCGTCACCGACGCTATTTTGGGCTTGCTCGAAGACGCCGACCCCAATCTCCCCCTCATCCTCACCGCCCATGCCAGCGTGCAAGGCGCCAAGTTTGGCAGCGAACGGGCGGTGATGTTGGGACATGAGTTGGTGTTAAGCGGCCGTATCGTCAACGACAAGCGACTCGATTATGTTGCCTTAGGGCATATTCACAAACGCCAGGCGCTCAATGCCAAAGAGAGCCATCCGCCCATCGTTTACCCCGGCTCGATTGAGAAAATTGATTTTGGCGAAGTGCGCGAGGATAAAGGATTTGTCCTGGCCCAGGTGGGCAAGGGACAAACAGATTGGGATTTCGTTGACCTCAAAACCCGCCGTTTCATTGACATCAAAATAGACGACCTGGATGCCGACACCTTCATGGCCGACGTGATGCGCCAACTGCCCGAACCGGACAAAGTAGCCGACGCTATTTGCCGCGTCCAAATCAGTTACCCGCGCGATTGGGAGCCGCTTTTGGACGACAACGCCATTCTGGAGCATTTCGATCAAGCGTTAAGCGTTCAAATTCAAAAACATCGCCAAAGCGAAAGGCGCTCCCGCCTGGGCGATACGGCTGCTGTCGAGACACTCACCCCCAATCAACTGCTGGAAACGTATTGGCAAACCATCGGCCTGGAAAGCGAAGAAGCGGAGGCAATGCAGGCGCTGGCCAAGGATGTGTTGGGAAACAGTGGAGACGAAGCGTGAATTTTTTGTTTGCTTTCATCGGATTATTTGTCGGCATTCTCATCAATGTGTTGGCTGATGCGCTGCCAGAACGGGACAGGGTACAACGGCCGTTTTGCCTGCAATGCGGTCACGTTCATGAGGGAGCCGGTTTTTTGGCGCTCACACGGCGCAAATGCGCCCACTGCGGCGCAGCTACGCGCAAACGAGAATGGATAGTGGAGGCGGGTACGGCCGTTCTCTTCGCCGCCCTGCCCAGCCTCATCCCCAACCCCGCCAATTTAATCGTCAACACCGTTTATATCGCCATCCTCATCCTCATCATTGTCATTGATTTGGAACACAAGCTCATCCTCGACAAGATTACGTACCCGGCAACAGCGCTGGCCGTCGTCGCCAGTTTCATTGTGACGCCCGACGAAAACAATTGGAAATTAGCCTTGCTAGGCGCGGTCGTCGGGTTTGTGGTGTTCTTTGTGTTTTATTGGTTAGGGCAACTGCTGTTTGGCCCCGGCGCGCTGGGCTTTGGCGATGTCAAATTGTCTATGGCGCTGGGGGCGATGTTGGGCTTCCATCGCATCTTTTTTGCCTTGATTTTGGCCGTTTTATTGGGCGGCGTCATCAGTTTGCTTATTTTGCTCATCAACCGGCGGGTGAACAAACGCACTTACCTGCCTTACGGTCAATATCTGGCTGCAGCCGGCATTGTGATGCTGATTTGGGGCGTGCAAGTTTTCCAGTGGTACACAAGCTAAATGATGAATACGGAATGATGAATGAGGGAATTGCGATACGGCCGTTAACTGACCTGAACGAAGTAGCGACAGTGGAGCGGCTGCAAAAAATCATCTGGCATATCGGCGATTTAGAGGTCACGCCAGTTCACGCGCTGCACGCCATCCAGGACAACGGCGGCTTGTTGGCCGGGGCGTTTGACGGCGACGAGATGGTCGGTTTCGTCTTGGGTATCATTGGCCTGACAGCAAGCGCCGGACAGCCCATCGCTGAGCGGCTGAAGTTGTATTCGATGGAAGCGGGCGTCTTGCCCGCCTACCAGAGCCGGGGCGTCGGCTACCAACTCAAATTATTTCAGCGTCGTTTTGCCCTTGATTTGGGATTGGATCTGATTACCTGGACGTATGATCCGCTGGAAAGCCGCAACGGCCGTTTCAACATCGGTAAACTGGGCGCAATTTGTAATCGTTATCGCCGCAATTTTCATGGGCAGCTATCGGGCATCAATGCAGGATTGACTACGGATCGTTTTGAAGTTGCCTGGCCTATTGCCAGCCAGCGGGTGAAAAAGCGTTTGGGGGAAGGGAAACGGCCGCTAACCCTGACTGAAAGCCTCGACGATGGCGCCATCTTGCTCAATCCGGTCAGCTTTAACCAAGACGGCCTCCCCGTTCCGCCGCACGACACCCCAGCGCCGACCAGCGACGCGCTGCTCGTCGAAATCCCGGCCGACATCCAGGCTGTTAAACGGCAAGATTTTGCGTTGGCCCAACTTTGGCGACAGCATACCCGCCAACTTTTTGAGAACCTGTTTAAGGATGGGTTTGTTGTTGCTGATTTTGTGATCGGGCGGGAGGGAGACGGCCGTCGCCGCAGCTTTTATTGGTTTGTCCGGACACAATCGTTAGTCGAAGACTAATAATCCCCAATAAAAGTCAACCTTATCAGTGCAGATTTAGCATATCCTTACAACAATGTTGTATTATGTTGTTATTTGTTATAATAACACGACTTAACATCATTATTAAAAAGGAGTAGGTGTGAAACAAATAAAATTAATTCTTTTTGTTGCTTTATTGTTGGTGGGCGTTGTTGCTTGTAGTTCCAGCGGAGACGATGGCACAATGGTTGTGACGGATGCTTGGGGGCGCAGCTCCCCAATGGCCGCCCAGAATGGCGCTTTCTACATGCAAATTACCAATAATACCGGAACCGATGACAAGCTGCTCTCCGCTACCGCCGAAGCGTGTGAAGTTGTTGAGCTGCATGAAATGTACATGCGCGAAAACGACATGATGGGAATGCGGCCTGTCCCTGGCGGTTTCATTCCCTTGCCCGATGGGGAAACAGTGGAACTTAAAGTTGGCGGACTGCATGTGATGTGCATTGGCAAAATAGCCAATTTTGAAGTTGGCGACACCTATCCCCTCATTCTTCAATTTGAGAATGCCGGAGAAATGGAAGTGATGGTGGAAATTCGCGACAATGCCGATATGCCGATGGACAGCATGGATCATGGCGGCGACATGGGTTCTGGCGACGGCGGATAAATTCGCCCACGCTGCTGTATAAAAAAAACGAGGCTAGAGGCAACATGGTTGCCTCTGGCCTTTTTTGTTGCTATTGCGTTGGTAAAGGCGGGGGCATCTTATACAATAGCCAGCATGAAAATTGAACGCATTGATCTTTATCACATTAGTATGCCGCTGGTTAGCCCGTTTGGAACCAGCTTTGGCACGCAGTCGCAGCGGGACAGCCTGGTTTTGGCGCTGCACAGCGCGGGATTGACGGGTTGGGGCGAGTGTGTGGCCACGAACGACCCCGGTTACAGTTATGAAACGGCCGTCACCGCCTGGCACATCCTCTCCGATTTCCTCATTCCCTCGGTCTTGGGCCGCGATTTGGGGGAACCGGAAGAGATGATTGGCTGGCTAACGGCCGTGCGCGGGCATCCCTTAGCCAAAGCAGCGTTAGATCAAGCCGCCTGGGACATCACATCCCAGCGGGACGGCCTCTCGTTCGCCCAAAAGCTGGCCCAGCCTTACCCGGAAGGGCCAAAGGCGCGGGTGAACGTCGGCGTCAGCATCGGTTTACAGCCGACGATTGCCGCTACGTTGCAGGTGATTGAGGAAAAGTTGGGAGAGGGATACGGCCGTATCAAGCTCAAAATCAAACCCGGACGCGATATTGAACTGGCCCGCGCCGCCCGTCAGGCATTTCCCGGCGTTCCCCTCATGCTCGACGCCAACTCCGCCTACACCCTGGACGACGTCGCCCTTTTCCAGGCGATGGACGACCTCGATCTGCTCATGCTGGAACAGCCGCTGGGCCACGAAGACATCTACGACCACAGCCGGCTCCGTCCCCAAATCCAGACGCCGCTCTGCCTTGACGAGAGCATCACCTCGTTCGACCATGCTCGCTTTGCCCAGGCCATCGCCGCCTGCGACATCATCAACATCAAACCGGCTCGCGTCAGCGGCTGGACCGAAGCGCGCAGAATTCATGATTTAGGCCGCGCGGCGGGATTGCCCTTGTGGATTGGGGGGATGTTGGAAACGGGCATCGGCCGGGCCGCTCAATTGGCATTGGCCTCCCTCCCCGGCATCACGCTCCCCGGCGATATTTCGGCGACTTCGCGCTACTATGAGCATGACATCGCCACGCCTTTCTTCCTCAATGCCGCTGACAGCACAATTGACGTGCCTAACGGCTTGGGATTGGGTATTGAAGTGGATGGGGCAAGGTTGAAGGAAGTGACGCTGCGGGAGAAGAGCTTCGTAAAACGTGAAACGTAAAACGTAAATAGGCGCGTTTCATTCGTCTTGCGTCTTGCGTAAACGATTACTTGCCACTTACCACTTGCAACCCGCTACTCGCTGAGCTTAATTTGCCGGTAGCCGCGATTCCAGTAGATGAGGGGGGCTTCGTCGGGGCGGGGCACGTCGCTGGCCTGGACTTGGCCAATGTAGATGCTGTTTGACCCGGCATCGTAGCTGGCATGGACGGTGCAATCGAGCCAGGCCAGGGCGTTTTGGAGGATGGGGGCGCCGGTTACGGCCGTTCCCCACGCCCCATCCGCAAACCGATCCTCATCCTTCACCCAGGCAAACCGATTCGACAATTCCATCTGGTCGTGGGCCAAAAAGTTGACGGCAAACACCGCGCCTTCCTGCTGCAATAACTCGTGGGCGTAATTGCGGTGGTCAATCGTCACCATAATCAAGGGCGGCTTGGGTGAAATGGAGGAAAACGCCGAAACAGTCAGCCCGTGCGGTTGGGCTTCGTTGGGCGTTTTTACGGTCACAATCGTCACCCCGGCCGGGAAATGGCGCAGGGCGTCGCGGAAGTTTTCTGATCCTACGTTCATTGGTTACCTCGTGGGTTTGTCTTGCGTCTTGCGTCTTGCGTCTTGCGTCTTGCGTAAAGCTTAGGCGATTCTGATTAGGCTGGCAAGTTTAGGAAGGATTTCACGATGGGGGCGATGTCGGCCAGGTTGTGGAGGCGTTGGGCTAATTTGGCGTGTTGCGGCCCAATGAGGATGGTGGGAACCGGGTTGCGCGTGTGCTTGCGCTGCGATTTATCCTCAATGTTGCCATGATCGCTGGTGATGATGAGTAGACCGCGTTCGTCGTCCCAGGCATCGAGCAGACCGCCGATGGCGGCGTCGAGCATTTCCAGATGGCTGACAGCCTGCGCCAACGTGCCGCGATGACCGCTGCGGTCGCTGGGCCAATGCTCGAAGAAGCTGAAATGGTAGGTTTGGGCGATGGCGGCGATGCGCTGCCCGGCTTCGGCCAGAGTTAGCAAGGGGATGTCGTCAAAGCCCAAATGGTCGCGCCAGCCTTGCCCAGTGAAGCCGGGGCTGACGGCACGGCCGTTTCGTAAATCATCGGCCGTCATCAAGGGAAAGCCAGCGCTGGTCACAGCCAGAGGCACAGCCGAATAAAGGCGTCTGCCGCTGTTGATGGCGTCAAAATAGGGCTGGGGGTAGGGTGTGATGAGGGCCGCTTGCCCGCCAGCGGCAGCCACATCGTGAAACAGGGCGCCTTCACGGATGATGTTGGCAACGGCCGTATTCGGTTTTGGTCCGTAATGTTCGCCGACCAGTTGGGGGACGTTGCGTCCGGTTAAGATGGCCGCCTGTCCGGTCGCGCTTTGCGGCCGTCCAGGCATTCCTAAATTGGCGTCGGTGGGGATGAAACTGGCGCGGTTGGTTGTGATACGGCCGTTGCCCTCTAAATACCAATCCTCGCCGAGCAAGCCAGTCAAGTTGGGGAGAACGGCCGTGACAAAAGGATTCACCGCCGGATCTGAATTGCCCAATCCCACGCCGTCCATGAAAAAGAGATGGACATGACGCGAGACCGGCGGTTGGAGAGTGGAGAGTGGAGAGTGGGGCATGTTGGTTATTGAAAAGCGGAAACTTCCTGTTTCACCGCATCGGGATCAAGCGAACCCCTTTCGCGCCAGACCTCATTGCCAGCGCCGTCAAACAAAATGAAGGTGGGCGAAAATTCAAAATCAAGCCGGGTTTTCAACCCCTCGGCCGTTTCATCATGAATGTTGATACGCACAACCTGCACCTGGTCGCCCCAATCCGCTTCTAACCCGTCCACGACAGGCTCCGCCGCGCGGCAGGCGGCTCAATAATGAGAGTAAAACTCAAGGAAGATCGGCTGTCCCGTGGGCGCCTCCAGCCACGCTTCTACCTGCGTCGGCGTCGCTTCCACCGGGCTGGGCTGGAAAACGGCCAATGTCAGAGCCAATGTCATCACAATCCCGGTAATCAACGCGGCGCGTCCTGCCCGCCGCTGCCGCCAAATCACAGCCAATCCAAAAGCGATGAGCGGAAAAACCGCCAAGGTTAACAGAGAAAATTGGTTAATCATTTGCATAACCACGAGTTTACTGGCTTTCGGCAATTTAGCGAATCAGCATTTCAGCATTTTAGCAAAAGCTGACTAGCTGACTGCTGACACGCCGCGGTTCTTCAGTAGTCGGCTTGTCATGCCTGCGAAGGCAGGCATCCATATTTTGTTACAGGAGACACCACGCCGCTGCGCGGCGCCATCAAATGAACGAAAACGGGACACATCTCTTATCTGTGTTCATCCGT
>JANTGY010000158.1 GCA_024762695.1 Anaerolineae bacterium | reverse complement strand
CCGTCGTAATCCCATCTGGTTCATCAATGTAGAGCATCCCCGTATCGGCCAGCAAGTTTTCCAACAGCGCTGGCAGCTTATCCAAACGACGATCCGGCATCCCCGCCGCCAGGAGCGGGTCGAGGCGTTCAATATGAGCGATCTGCAGGGCGGCGTATTGGGGCAAAATCGTTTCCCAGCGGCAGCTGTGGCCTTCACCGCGGAGAACTTCGCGCAGTCGTTGGCCGCCGTCAGGCAGCAGCATCCAGCCTTGCTCCCAATCGGCAGCCAGGACAGTCGGAATCTGGTCGGGATATTGGCGGCCAATGGTTTGGGTGATGGCCGGTTCGTAAATAAGAACAGACGGTGTGGCTTTAAAATAAATATCGCCGTTGGCCGTTGGGACGCGCCATACAGTTGACCAGGGACGGCTGTGCGATTCCTCGATTGCGCCGGCGATGGCGATGTCCAGTTGCGCTAATTGGGTGTGAATCCAAGCGATTGCGGCTTGTTTGTTGAAGGAAGGTTTTTTCATGGCAGATATCCGTTGGTTGAGGTTACTGGCAGCCAGTATAAACGGCCGTTCCCAACTGACAACTTATTGACGGCCGTTAACTTGTTGACTAGACTCGGTCAATTCTGCAAATTAGGAGTTGATATGGCACAGGCTCGCATTTTCCAAATCAGTGCATCCGAGGGTGGGGTTCCGAAACGGCCGTTGCGCCGCGCCGCGGTAAACGAACTGGGCATCACCGTTGACCAACAAAAACATACCAAAGTACATGGCGGCCCCGACCGCGCTTTATGTCTCTACTCATTGGAGCGAATTCAGGCTTTGCAAGCCGAAGGGCATCCCATTTATCCCGGTTCGGTCGGTGAAAATGTCACCATTTCCGGGCTGGATTGGGAGGCCGTTGTTCCTGGCGCTCGGCTGTATCTGGGTGAAGTTATTGTTGAAATAACCAGCTATGCCATCCCCTGCAACTTGATCGTCGCCTCTTTTGCCGATGAAGATTCTGGCCGTATCGCGCATAAAAAATATCCGGGGTGGGCAAGGGCGTACGGCCGTATCCTGCAAACGGGATCAATTAAAATCAGCGATGCCGTCACATTGGAGCCACCCGATGACCAATCTCCCAATTAACACAGCTAAACCAACTGGTTTGCAGAACAATATGCCGGTTCTCTTGATTGCGCTGCTGTTGGCCGACAGCCTTCATTTCGTCTTTGGCCGATTGCTGCTGCCCTACCTGCCCCCATTCGCATCCTCATTTTACTACATGACCATAGCAACCGTACAGATTTTTGTATTTGCGGCCGTACGCCGTCAAATAAAATGGCGGGTTTTTCGAGAAAATGCTCGGTTTTTCCTAATCATTGGTTTTCTTATCGCCACAGCTACGTCGGTCAGTTATGTAGCTGTCATTTATATCGATCCTGGCACAGCGTCGTTGATTGCCCGGATGAACACCATTTTTGCACTGGGATTTGGCCTTTTCTGGTTGAAAGAACGATTGGCGCGCGGCGAAAAAATTGGCGCAGTTGTCGCCGTCATTGGCGTCTTCATTATTAGTTTTCAATCGGGCGGGTCGAGTGGAAATTTATTGCTGGGGACGGTATTGGTGTTGATTTCCAATTTCTGCTACGCGCTCCATACGGCCATCGTGAAACGATATGGCGACGAGATGGACTTTCTCAACTTTTTCTTGTTTCGAATGTTGACGTCTATTTTTTTCTTGTTCATTTTTGCCGTTGGGCGCGGCGAAATGGTGTGGCCCCAGGGACAGGTTTGGTGGATTTTACTCTTGGTGGCGACGGTTAACATCAGTATCAGCCGGACATTGTATTATCTATTGCTGCGTCGTTTCCAATTGACGGTACATACGATTTTGTTGACGCTTAGTCCAGTGGTGACCATATTGTGGTCGCTGGCGTTGTTTGGCACACGGCCGTCGCTGCAAGGTTTGTTGGGGGGAACGGCCGTTATTCTGGGAGTCATCCTGGTTACCATGAGTAAACGCAATGGAAAAGTCAAACGCCTGGCAGCTGATTGACTGACCAATCTCAGAGTTCATCGCTCCAGAATGGTAAAGCTATCTTGTCGTTTTTTCTCATCGGCAACGCCGTTCAAAAATTCTGCCACGCTACCATCGGTTTCCTAGTTTAAATTACTTTCCCGTTTTCACCTAATTCTCCTTAACTTCTCTCGCGGTGGATCTCCGTAAGGTCTCAGCGCTGCTCTGTGTTCCTGTTTTCTCTTATCCACCAGCCATGAGTTTATCAACGGCCGTTGCCAACTGCGCCAAATTTCTTACTTCATACACCGCATCGCACAAAGGGGCATAGTCCAGCATATCGCTGTCATCCGTTCCCCATTTGCCGCGCGGCTCTGGATTGAACCAGATGAGCCGCTTGGCCTTGCGCTGCAAGGATTTAATGATGTCGGCGCGGGGCGAGCTGTAATTGTTACGGCCGTCGCCCACAATAATGAAGGTCGTACGGCCGTTCACCACACCCAAATGACTCGCCTCAAACTCCTCCAGCGAATTGCCCAAGTCCGTGCCATACGGGATATACGGCAGCATTTGCCGAATAATCCCAAACGCCGCCTCCGGCTGATTGTGCCGCAGCGCCATCATCACTTCATCAGGAATTGGTTCCAAACGATTATAGAAGGCAAAACTGTGCATCTTCGAAATCTGATCATGCAGTTCATACGACAGCCGCAGCATAAACTCCACCACATTCTCCATAGAACGCGACACATCGTACAGCAAAACCAGACTGGGCTTTAATTTGCGCGTCTTAAACTTAATTTCCAACGGCACGCCGCCATACCGTTGGTTGGCCCGAATCGTGCCTTTGGAATCAAACTTACCCTGCCGCCCCCGTTTGCGCCGCAAAGCCGCCCGGCTGCGTAACTGAGTCACCAATCGCTGGATTTCCTGGCGCAAAATCTCGGTCTCATTGTCCGTCAGCGCGTCAAACGATTTATACATCAAGTCTGAGCCATGCAAATCTTCCGGCCGGTTAGCCCGCTGCTTGGCAATTTGCAAGCCCACTTGCCGCGCCGCCTGTTCGGCCAACGCTTCTTTGTTGGCATCCACAACGCCCAGCAACTTCTCAATCGCTTCCTGGCTCATCCCCATCTGCTGCAGCATTTCGACCAACTGCTGGATTTGCTCTTCCAAATGAGCAAACCCCATTTGCTGCAGCATTCGCCGCGTCACCCAGCGGCCTTCCTGCTGACTGCTGGCCCAATCGGCGCCGGAACGACTGGCTAATTCTTCCAACTGCTCTTTGGTCGGCCCTTCGCCGCTGGTCAGCCAATCCATCAACTGCTGCAAACGGCCGCTCATCGCCGACAGCGCCATTTTAAGCATCTCCTGCTCATCGGCGCTCAAATCATCCATCGCGCTTTGCAGGGGCGGCCCAGCGCTGCCAAAGTAGAGCGGGAAAAGCTCGTTGAAAGCGGCAAAATCGTCTTTTTCTTTCACCAGCGTGGCCCGCAGCGATTCGCGGAACACATCTTTTTCCACGATGCCCAGCGTTTCGATGGCGTTCATCGCATCCACCGATTCGGCCAGCGACACGCGCACCCCCGCCGCCCGCAGCCCCCGCACAAATTCGACAACTCTATCGTCCATGTGAACCTCGCTTACTGAAAGGTCTGTCGTAACAGTAATTCGTAATTGGGTAATTACGAATTACTTAATTACCCTCCATACCGACTGCCGCCATGCCCCATCATCCGCCGGGCTTTGGCGACATCGGCTTCGTATTTTAGTAAGACGGTTAGCGTGTTGGATAAGGTTTTTTCGTCAATAGATTTGGCGTTGAGCGTCACCAACGCCCGCGCCCAATCGAGCGTTTCGCTGATGCTGGGCATTTTGCGTAAATCCATATTGCGTAATTGGTGCACGACGGCCACCGCTTGCTGCGCCATTTCTGGCCGCAAATCGGGGACTTTGAGGCGTACAATTTCTAGTTCGGCGTCGTGGGTGGGATAGTCAACGTACAGGTAAAGGCAGCGACGTTTAAGCGCCTCGCTGAGTTCGCGGGTGTTGTTGCTGGTCAGCAAGACCATCGGCTGGTGTTTGGCGCTGATGGTGCCTAATTCGGGCACGCTAACCTGGAAATCGGACAGCACTTCCAGTAGGAAGGCTTCAAATTCCACGTCGGCACGGTCAATTTCGTCAATCAGGAGGACGACCGGCTCGTCGGACATGAGCGCCGTGAGAAGGGGGCGGGGCAGGAGGAAGTTTTCGGAGAAAAAGACGTCTTCTTCTTGCGCCAGCCGGTCGGCGGCTTCGCCCAGGGTTTGCACGTCGCTGAGGACGTTTTGCAAGGTGTCGCGCAGGAGTTGGGTGTAGAGCATTTGCTTGGCGTATTCCCATTCGTACAATGCTTTGCTCTCGTCTAACCCTTCGTAACATTGCAGGCGGATGAGCGGCCGTCCCGCCGCCGCCGCCCACGCTTTAGCCAATTCCGTTTTGCCCACCCCGGCCGGCCCTTCGGCCAAAATCGGTTTACATAAAGATTGAGCCAGATAAACGACGGTTCCAATTTCTTCGGAAGCGATGTATTGTTGGCTCCCTAACCTTTTACGAACGTCGGCAATGTCTTTGAACATGGGTTTTCTCCGTTTTTAAGTTGCGAATAAAGAAATCGGATTTTTTAGAAAAATCCGATTTCTCGTAGCTAAATACCAGCAAGGCCATTCTAAAACGTAAAACGTAAAACGTAAAGGCGTTCTCATGATTGTGTAAGATGCGGGGTGGCGCGTGACCGACCTGACAGGTTTTTAGAACGGCGTTGATCGGGAACGCTTTTGCGAATGCGGTTGATGATGGTTGGGTACGGCGTTACAAAAAACCTGTCAGGTCAATTCGTTGAGGATGCGGTTGGCTTCGTCGAGGGCGGATTGGTAGGCGTAGGGCGGAGCCGGGGCCTGTGAGGCCCCTCTACAATTATACATATGTAGAAGGGCCTCCCAGGCCCTGGTTCTATAGAGCAAAAGCCAGATAAGTGATGGTTTGTTGATGTTGGAAGCCGAGACTTTGGTAGAGGCGAACGGCCGTCTCATTCTCCCGCCAAACGCCAATCTGAGCCTGCCCCGCCCCCCGTTGTTTGAGTTTGTGGAGGGCGGCGTGGAGGAGGAAACGGCCGTATCCCTTCCCCTGCTCCCCCTTCACAACCCCAATCGGCTCAATCGCCTCGTTTTGCAGCCAGGCAAAGCCGATGGGTTGATTGGCCTTGACCAAAAACAGGATGTCGGCTGGTTTATTGAGCGTTTCCTCAATTTCGTCCAGGCTGTAGGGTTGATGCCAGGGTTTGCCGCCAAAACTTTGGTCATAGAGAGACTGGAATTGTTGGGCGGCTTCTCTTCGTGCGGGGAATGTTTGGATGCGGCATGAGGGGGGCGGAACGGCCGTTGGCAGCCGCGTAAAATCAGCCAACTGCAACAACCACTCTTCATGCTCAATGAAAAAACCGTGTCGTCGTAAAAAATGGGCAGCCGAACTATTCAGATCCGTCACTGAATGGGAAAGCTGGCGCATGTTCAGCTGCGACGCTTCGCGGAGCGTGTGCGCCAATAGACGGCTGCCCAGCCCTTGCCGCTGCCGGTTAGAAGCGATGGCTCCAGTCAAGCTAAATACGCCATCGAGACCAGGGACGGGGGAAACGGCCGTGTATCCCACCACTTTCCCTTCCTCTTCAATCACCCAGGCATGTTCACCCATCAAAAATCGTTGGTCAGGATAATGCACGGTATGTATTGATTTGAGCGCAGCCAAATCAGCCGGACGACATGAGCAAATCTTCATAAAAGCCAAGTTTATCACGTTTCACGATTCACGTTTTATAAAAACCTTGACCCGACCGCCGCCCAATGATAAAATCCTCTCCGCTCGCCCTCATCGTCTAGTGGACTAGGACGTAGGCCTTTCAAGCCTAAAACCGGAGTTCGATTCTCCGTGAGGGTACAGTAAAAGCTCCGCCAAATTGGTGGGGCTTTTTGTTTGGGGTTTGCCCCGGCCTGATTTACAATTTCGTGAGCCGTAATCGGTAAACCGTAAACCGATTACGGCCCACCGATTACCGATTACGAATTACGGAACACGGAGGATGCCATGCGTTTAGGCTTGATGTTAGGCTATGCAGGACGGCGGATTGAACTGCCGATAGAATTAGTCAAAGAAGCGGATCAACTGGGTGTGTATGCTGTTTGGACGGCCGAAGCGTATGGCTCCGATGCCGTCACGCCGCTGGCCTGGTTAGGGGCGCAAACAGAAAATATCAAACTGGGCACAGCCATCATGCAGATGCCAGGCCGCACGCCAGCCAATGCAGCGATGACGGCGATGACATTGAACCAGTTGTCGGGTTCCCGTTTTCTGATGGGATTAGGCTTGTCCGGGCCGCAAGTCGTCGAGGGATGGCATGGCGTCAGTTACAAACGGCCGCTCACCCGCACCCGCGAATACGTCAACATCACGCGCCAAATCTTTCGCCGTGAAGAGCGCATGAGACTCGACGGCAAGGTATACCAGATTCCCTACCGGGGCGACGACGCCACCGGCTTGGGCAAACCGCTCAAAAGCACGCTGGAAGCGGCTCCCGACATTCCCATTTACCTGGCCGCCATCGGCCCTAAAAACGTAGAACTCACCGCCGAAATCGCCGACGGCTGGCTGCCCATTTTCTTTTCACCTGATAAATACGCCGCTACCTACCAACCCCACATTGACGCTGGCCTGGCCCAAGCGGGCAAAAGCATGGCCGATTTTGACATTGCGCCCACCGTATCCGTTGTGCTGGAAGACAATCTGGATATTGGCTACAACATGCTACGGCCGTTACTCGCCCTCTACATTGGCGGCATGGGCGCCAAAGGCAAAAACTTTTACAACGATTTGGCCTGCCGTTATGGTTACGAAGCCGCCGCCAACGAAATTCAGGAGCTTTATTTGGCGGGCGATCATGGGGCGGCGATGATGAAAGTCCCGCCCCAACTGATTGACGAAGTAGCCCTCGTCGGCTCGCGTCAGCGCATCAAAGAGCGACTCAGCCGCTGGCTGGACAGCCCCGTGACCACGCTCAATATGACCGTTTTCGACGTAGAAACTTTACGGGCAATGGTTGAGATAGTCGGCGAATTGTCCTAATATCCGCCAATTGGCGCTTATCCGCGCTCGGCCTCTTCGTTAGACATGCGAGCAAGAATCAGAATTTCTTGTTCGATTGCCGGATTTACAGCAAAATGTGCGTTCAAAAAGTCTAGAATGGCCCGCGCAGCCATCAGGCTTTGGTTGTAGCCGGGCACAAATTGGGGTAGCTGCCGCGCCATCTGGGGGAAACGCCGCTCAAAACGACGGCCGTCGTCAAATACGTCGGCAAGACCCGGCTGAGCTGTCTCAATATGCGCTGCCAACTCGATGACACGGTCAACCGCATGACCCTGAATGAAACGAACCGCCGAGAGCTTTTCGCCGCGATGGTAACGTCCCAGGCCAACATAGAGATTGGTCAACACCTCCCCCACCAGCCATTCGACGCTGCGCGCCTCTGATTCTGATGGTGTTGGTTTATCGAGCAAGCTGACATCGAAATCATCAGCTTGCCAGATGAGCCGACCCGATGAAAAGATCGCCCGCGCCAGTTCCTCCGGCTCGAAGACGGCAAATTCACAGAAAATACCATCGTCAAATAGCAATTTGTAGCCATCGGTTGTGTTCTGGAAGGCATAGGCAATGGGGGTAATACGACTGAGCCAATCCAATTCGGAGATAAAGCGAGATTTGTAACCCGGTCGTGCGATGGCGAAGAAATCCAGGTCGGAATATTGGTCTAGTCGCTCCAATTCTTGCCCAACAGAACCGAATCCAAGCAGCGCCAGAGCGCCCTCTGTCTGGGCCAGGGAACGGCCGATTTCATCCAGTCGTTGTAGAAGCGTTTCAGGAGTATTCAATCGCTTACGCTCGCTCAACCACGCGCAGCGTAATTTCTGCTCCTAGCCGTTTCAACTCAACGATGTCGCCATGATTGATATTGGCAATGACATCAGCGTCGAAATTGTAGGCGTAGGGGATGCCCTCCAGCGAGCAGGCCGGGGCGGTTTGCTGATCAATCTCGGTATTGACGATGGCGATGGGGGCCGCGCCGCGATAAAAAAGCTCTAACAACACGTAGGGCGCAACGCTGGAGCCGCTGCCTTTGGGGAAGATGGCGATTTTTCCGGCCATGCTTTGCCCATTGACGGGATGGCCTGGCTCTTCGATGACGCCGGTCTCCCGATTTACAAACCCCAACAGCGTAATCGGCGTGTCCGTCACAAACGCCTCGCCGGTCACGGTAAAGTCAGTTTGTGAAGGCAAACCATGTCCGGCGGCCTGGAAGGAATGAGGGATGAGGACTGAGGGGCGAGCGCCGCTCGTTAATCCCTGGGTTGCCGCCTTTTGCCTTTTCCCTTCTGCTTTCTTCGTCGTCTCCAGTTCCCAGTCTCCAACCTCCAGTTCCCCGACTGTTATCGCCACACAATCGGCTAACGTCATCACCGACGTAGGGATGCCGTTAAGACCGGATTGGATGTAATGCTCGGCCTTCATGGAGTTAGTCAGCACATGATGCACCCAGGATTGGTCGTAGGGGACGACTTCGGGGCAGGTGTTTTCCAGCAGCAGCGCGCCGCTGCCGCGTATCGCGTCGGCGATGCCCGTTTTTTCGGCGATGCCCTTATTTTGCGATGAGGTGAACACCCACAATGGCGGCGCACCGGGGGCGACTGTTTTGCCTTTCAACAGTTGAGCCGTCGCCCGCAGTTCGCCAATGGACGCTTGCGGACAGCCAATGGCCACCAGGGAAACCGGCTTTGGGGGATGTAAATCGGCGTATCGTTGGACCAATGCCGCATCATCAAATATCAATTGCGCCTGGATTTCGCCATCGGGAATGTCGCCCACGCCATCAATGTAAAGCAACGGGCAGCCGTAGTTGGCGGCGGCGGCGGTCAGCGCTTTCTTCTGTTCGTGGGAGAGGTCGTTGGGCAGTCCTTTGATGTGCGGGATGGGGCCGAATGGCATCTTCCAATCGGGCTGTCGCTGTTTGCCAATCCAATCGCCCAGGATGGAGAAATCGGTGGGGTCGCTTAGGACGGCCGTCACCACAACTTCCAGGTTGGGCCGGCGGTCAGCGTCGGTCAGCAACCCGTAATGGGGCGCGTAACCGGTCAAAGCGCAGGCCAGCGCCGACAAACCCGATTCGCGATTGGTGCGTAAATCGCAGTA
>JANTGY010000157.1 GCA_024762695.1 Anaerolineae bacterium | reverse complement strand
CCGGCCCCATCCACGACAAAGGCGTCCTGACCCTCGTCGGCTACCTGGGCGGAACCTACGCCCAAGACCATCCCCTATCGCTCAACGCCAGTCTCACCTTCGAGCAGCAATATGGCGGCATCGACGGCGATTCAGCCTCATCAACCGAGTTATACGCATTGCTGTCTAGTTTAAGCAATGCGCCGATTAAACAGGGCATTGCCGTCACCGGTTCAGTGAACCAACGCGGCGAAGTGCAGCCTATCGGCGGAGCCAATGAGAAAATCGAAGGTTTCTTCCACATTTGCCAGCAGCGCGGTTTAACGGGCGAACAAGGGGTGATGATTCCGGCCAGCAATGTGCCCAATTTGATGCTGCATGAGGCTGTGGTCGAAGCTGTCGAAGCCGGTCAATTCCACATCTGGCCGATTGCGACGATTGATGAAGGGATTGAACTGCTCACCGGCATTCCTGCCGGCGAATGCGACGCCGAGGGCGCTTATCCTGAAGGCAGCATCCATCATGCTGTGGAAAGCCGCTTAACGGCGTTGGCCGAAGAGCTAAAAACGTTTGGGGAAGATAAGGGTTGAGGTTGAGAAACGATAACTACCGGCCCATCTGGTTGGCATTCCTGCAAAGGCAGGAAGCCACAAATGGATCGCCATCGCCGCGAGGATGACGGCATTGGGCGCTAACGGCGCCGCTGTCGACAAAAATTGTCGATGAAATTGTGAATGGTGAATGAGGCGTTCCGTTCAACATTGGTCATGGACAATTGATTAGACCCTAATCGGCCAATACCCACCCAGGCACGTTTTTCCCGATTTCGTTAGTGTCTTTAGTTTTTCGCCACCTCCTTGTAGATGATGTATCGGGAATTGGAATTCCCGATACCTACTCGAGAGGAAGTTGCAGGAATTCCAATTCCCGCAACATGCGATTCATAAGTGGCGAAAACTTCGTGACACTAACCGATTTCCTAATTGGCGGTACGGTACTGATTGCCCGTCATCCAGCCCATTTGCCCAAAACCGGCGATATAGCGCGCCTTTTTAACGCGCAGCCGGTAAAATTGGAAGTCGCCAAAGTTGATGTATTGCCGCGCCGTTGGGTGATGTTCCAGGTATAGATTGGCGACGGAAAGCCTATCTTCGACCAGTTCGACTTTGCCAACCAGCGTGATGCGCGGCCTGGTCAGGGCATCGTCGGCCATGATGTGGGGCGCAATCAAGAGCGACGCCCGCGCATCGGCTGCCAAATGGCGTTGGTGGACGGCTAATCGGCTGAGGAACATGATGACATCGCCGTCAGGCAAGGGCGCAAAATCAATCATTGAGGTATATGGATGCCCTTCTTCTGGCAATAAAGTACCCAGAACGCCGCGTTTGTTGTTGGCAACGATCTGACGCGCGGCTTGAGTCAATGAAGGCGGCTTGTCTGTGTTCATTCTGGTTCTCCAGCAGGTTGCTGCGCTGCTTCATATGCTTCCTGGGTGATGAAACGGCCGTTTTCAATCGTCTGCTGTGTCACTTTATAGCCAGTGTCCAAATGCACGACGGCGGGCATAGGACGAAAACAGCGATTGTCTACAATTGTTTTGTGCCAAACAAAACCGCCGCTTTCCCGATTCAAATCATACTCTTTGTCGGCGCGCAGGCGTACTACGCTTCCACAGCGATCGCATTGGGCATAAAAATAGATGCCGCGTGTGTCAACATAAGGTTTTTTGTTTTTTTTGCCGCCAAACAGGCGTTGTAAGAATCCCATTTTCCCTCTCAATAGCGGGAATTAAAGCGCTGTCAGCGTGTCAGCAAATCTCCGCTTATAATACAGCAATGGCCGCTGCTAAATTTTGCCGCCATGTTGGCGCGTTTAACGCTTCCCAAAGCGGGTTGAATGCGGCCATTTGCCGGCTGATTTCCTCAATTTGTACGGCGCGGTAGTGGGCGACGGCCGTTTCCCGTCCCGGCGTGTTGTTTAACAGTTTTAAGGCTACCCTGGCGTCGTTCAAATCGCCCAAATTCACTTGCAGCGCCTTTAAAACATCAACGACCGGCGTAATTTCCGGCCCCAACAATGGCGTAAAAAACTGAAAAGCATAACGCAGTTCCTTGCACTGGATGCGTAACTTATGTAATTCTTTGATGGATACGTCTGTTTTTGTAGTCAAGAGATCGTCATAGGCGCGCACGGCGGCAACGCGGCGGTAAAGCAAAATGGGGATGATATGACGCGCTTGAATCGGATCGCCGATTTTTATGGGACGGACTCCCTGACTGGCAGTGTTCACAAATGCAGCATACTCATCCCAAAACGACGCCCAACGAGGCCGATTCAGATAAAGCCTCACGTTGGCATTGGCAGCTAAAAGTTGATCGTGCCAGTAGCTTTCCAGGCGGGTCAAAGGCGCGCCTGTATTGGCCATATAATCTTGCAGCTTGATGAGGAAAACGGTCATATCCCGACTGCGGCCCAAACGCTTCATCAGTTTTTTTAGCCAATGTTGATAGCCGGCTAATAATTCGGGGGTGAAGTAGGAGGCGAACAAATCGATGGCGGTAAAAGTGCGCCGGATTGCTTTGCGCGTTTCGTGAACGGTTGTGACGGCCGTTTTATCCCGTAAATCAGCGTCATAAAGTTCCATTTGGGCAAATTGTTCCGCCATAATGTGTCGCCCCAGTTTAACGATGGGCATATCAATTGTTAATTGATTTTCATCGTGCATGACGCGATTATAAAGGGCAATGGGGAACGGGCAAAGGCAAAAGCCGGGTTTCGGCGATAATTTCTTGCAACATCCTTAAATCCTTTTAAACTAGAAGCAACATTATTCCCACACATCATCCACTATAATTTTATGTGCGCGTTTTGCTAACGCCCAGTTTGCAAGCGCGTATCGCTCATAATGGAGGCAACTGATGGCTGTGCCCAATCCCCCTTTAACGCTCGGCGTAGAAGAAGAATATCAAATCATAGACCCCGAATCCCGAAACCTGCATTCTTACATCACCAAACTGTTATCGCAGGATGAAAAGCGGGACGATAGTCTAAACCTCAAACCGGAATTTATGCAGTCTCAGGTAGAAGTGGGCAGCCATATTTGCCGCAATATCAAGCAAGTCCGGCAAGAGGTCGTGCGATTACGACGCGCCGTTTGCGATATGGCCGATGAAAACGGGTTAGCCATCGTCGCCGCCTCCACGCATCCTTTTGCCCGCTGGGACGAACAATCCATCACCGAAGGGGTGCGTTACAAGGAATTATTGGACGACATGCAAGCGGTGGCCCGGCGGCTGCTGATTTTTGGGATGCACGTGCATGTGGGTTTTGTAGAGCCAGGCGCAGAACCGGACGACGATTCCCAGAACTTGCTTATTGACATTATGAACCAGGCGCGTTATTTCATCCCTCATATTTTGGCTTTGTCTACCAGTTCTCCGT
This sequence comes from Anaerolineae bacterium, assembly GCA_024762695.1. GTDB lineage: Bacteria > Chloroflexota > Anaerolineae > Promineifilales > Promineifilaceae > JACKCC01. The sequence goes on along the minus strand of JANTGY010000157.1, from coordinate 5,873 downwards.
TTTGGCACGGCCGTAACACCGGCCTCAAATCGTATCGCAGCGTTGTCTTCGAATCCATGCCCCGCACCGGCATTCCCCACTCCTTTGGCTCTTGGGGCGAGTACAAACGCTATGAAAACACGATGGCCCAAGTCGGCGCTTTTGGCAAAGGGGATACGATGGCCAAAATCTGGTGGGACATTCGTCCGCACCCCATCTTCCATACTTTAGAATTTCGCATCTCCGACTTATGCACCACTGTTGATGAGACAGTGTGTATCGCGGCCACATTCCAGGCCATTTGCGCCATGTTGCTCAAAATTCGGCAAAACAACATGACCTGGCGCCGCTATCGCCACGTCCACATCTCCGAAAACAAGTGGCGGGCAGTGCGCTATGGTATTCATGGCAACCTCATCGACTTTGGTAAACGAGAAGAGGTTCCCTTCCACTTTCTCATGGAGGAATTATTGACCCTTGTAGACCCGGTTTTGGATGAATTGGATAGCCGGAAGGAAGTGGAATATATTCGCACCATCCTGAAAAACGGAACCAGCGCCGATCGTCAATTAGCCGTTTACCGCCAACATGGCGGCGACGCTAATCGGGAAGAGGCATTAAAAGCGGTGGTTGACCATTTAATTGAAGAGACAAAAAGAGACGTTTACTAGCAATTAGGCGGAGAGAGAAAAATGGGACGCAGATTTGCGCAGATTTGCGCCGATGAAAAAATCCGCGTTTATATGCGTTAATCCGCGTCCTAATGAAAAATTTACAGGGGGAGCAAGTTGTAGATGGCAAAGAAGTGACAAATGCTGCCGCCCAGCACAAATAGATGCCAGATGGCATGATTGTAAGGCAGCTTTTCCCAGGCAAAGAAAATGACGCCGATTGTGTACACAATGCCGCCAGCGAAAAGGAAAGTTAGCCCCCCAGGCGGCACTTTAACCAGCATATCCTTGAACGCGATGACGCACAGCCAGCCCATTAAAACATAGGCAGCGGTAGCTACAACTTCATAGCGTCCGATAAATACTGTCTTGAAAGCTATCCCGACCAAAGCCATCCCCCAAACAACGCCAAATAATGTCCAACCCAACGGCCCGCGTAAACTGACCAATGTGAAGGGGGTATACGTTCCGGCAATCAACACATAAATGGCCGCATGGTCCAGGATGCGGAAAATGCGTTTTAGTCTGGGATTCTGAAAGCTGTGATAGAGGGTGGAAGCCAGGTATAAGATCACCAATGAACTGCCATAAATGCTAAAGCTGACCACGCGCCAGACATCGCCATAGATAGCGGCCAAGACCACCAGAATCGTCATGCCAGCTACGCTTAAACCGACGCCAATGCCGTGCGTTACGCTGTTGGCGATTTCTTCGCCCATTGTATAAAAACTTTGCTTTGCTATTCTTGCTTCTGAATGATTTGCCATATGGTTGTTGGATGACGCATTGCGTTGCACTCAGCGTAGCAGCTAAGCCAAAGCTTGACAAGCCTTTCTCCATTTTTGTTAAGGTATTTCCCCTTTGGTATGATTCATTGATCAAATATGATCAAACTTTAGTAACTGTTCAGGCGCCTCCCGATTGTCATACCCGCGAAGGCGGGTATCCAAGCCTGTGGATTCCTGCCTTCGCAGGAATGACCTGTATAGTTACAAACTTTATTCTTTTACAACGTCACCGGTAACCACTAACGCTGTCATATCCGGGCAGGAGGGTATCCACTGGCAGATTCCTGCCTGCGTCGGAATGACAACTGGAGAAGCTTCGTGGTTACCGTTACTAACAGAATTCAGGTTTCCTATCCAATGAAAGAAATTCAGGAATTTGCCCAGCAAGTTATAGAAAATGTCGAAAAGGTAATTATTGGGAAGCGGGAGGCGTTGGACATGCTCATGGCTGCTCTGCTGTGTGAAGGGCATGTGTTGTTGGAGGATGTGCCGGGAACAGGGAAGACGATGCTGGCCCGCGCCCTGTCTATCAGCTTGGGAGTGGCGTTTAAGCGGCTGCAATGTACGCCGGATTTATTGCCTAATGATGTGACTGGCGTCTCTATTTTTGACCAGCAAGAGCAGGCTTTTACATTTATTCCCGGCCCGGCGTTTACCCATATTTTGCTGGCCGATGAGATTAATCGGGCGACGCCGCGCACGCAGTCGGCGCTGCTAGAAGCGATGGGCGAGCGACAGGTGACGGTGGATGGGGTGACACGGCCGTTACCGCAACCCTTCTTCCTCCTCGCTACCCAAAATCCCATCGAGTACGAGGGCACATTCCCCTTGCCCGAAGCGCAGTTAGACCGCTTTTTCATGAAACTGAGCCTCGGCTACCTGGACGAAGCTGCCGAAAGCCAAATGCTGGTCAACTTGGGCGGCGTTCATCCTATCGAAACCATCAGCCAGGCGGTAGACGGCCGTCTGCTGCCCCAATTGGCGCAAAAAATATGGTTGGTTCACGTAGACGACACCGTGCGCGACTACATCATTCGGCTGGTGTTTGCCACGCGCGGCCACAAAGATTTGATATTGGGGGCCAGCCCGCGCGGCAGCCACGCCCTCTATCGCGCCAGCCAGGCTGCTGCCGCCCTGCGCGGCCGCGATTATGTTCTGCCCGACGATGTGAAATCATTGGCGACGGCCGTTCTTGGTCACCGCTGCATCATTCATCCCGAAAGCGCGCTGCGCGGCCGTACCGCCCCCCAACTTATCGCCGACATCGTCGCCGAAACGCCCCTGGACATTGGAGAGCTATGAATGCGGAATGACGAACGATGAATTCCGCATTCATCGTTCATCATTCATCATTTCCAAATGGACTTCACCTTTTTAATCCTCATTTTGCTGGCCGTTGCCTTCTTATTACGCGTAGACTTTATTTTCTACATCGTCTACGTTTTTGTGGGGCTGTATGCGTGGAGCCGCTGGATACCGGCGCGGACGCTGCGCCAGATCAAAGCGCAGCGCGAATATGCCGACCACGCCTTCTGGGGCGAAATAGTTCCCGTGACAATTTGGCTGCAAAATCAAAGCCGACTGCCCGTGCCCTGGCTGACGTTTAGCGAAAGTGTGGCGACGGAGTTGACGATGGGCGGCAAGGTCAACCGGGTCGTCTCGTTACGCGGGCGGGAATCGGCCGGGTTTGGTTACGAGGTGAAGGCGCGGCGGCGCGGCTATTACCGACTGGGGCCGCTGCGTCTGACGAGCGGCGATCTGTTTGGCTTATTTGAACCGCAGCACGGCCGTTTTCCAACCGACACCCTCACCGTTTACCCGCGCATTACTCCGCTGACCCAACTTGGACTGCCGTCCCGCTTGCCGTTTGGCACGTTAGCCAGCCGCCAACGCTTATTCGAAGACCCGTCTCGTCCCGCTGGCGTCCGCGACTACCGCTCTGGCGATTCGCTGCGCCAGATTAACTGGAAAGCCAGCGCCCACACACGCCATCTGCTGGTGAAAACATATCAACCGGCTATTTCGTTGGAAACGGCCGTTTTCCTCAACTTGCACAGCGACGATTATGATTCCAATGGCCGCCAAAATCGGGTCGAGTGGGCTATCGAAGTGGCCGCTTCGCTGGCGGCGCACCTGATAGATCGGCGGCAAGCGGTCGGCCTCAGCGCCAATGGGCTGGACCCGTTGCAAGACGGGGATGAGGGGGCATTTGACGAGGAAAGCGGCCGTCTCATCCAATCGGCGGCCAAACAAGCTGCCCTGCCATCGGCCATTCCGCCCCGCCCTGGCCGCGCCCATCTAATGAGAATTTTGGAACGATTAGCCCGTTTGGAAACGGCCGTTACCCAACCCTTCAACCAATGGGCCATCACCGCCAGCCTGCCGCTGAGTTGGGGTGTTACCATCCTGGCCGTCACCCCGCGCGGCGATGAAGCCGCCTGCCAGACCCTACACCGCTTGGCCCGCAAGGGGTTTAATCCCGTCCTTATCGCCATCGAACCCAATTATAATTTTGGCGAAGTGCGCGAACGGGCGCGGCGTCTTGGTTTTATTGCTTACAACGTCAGTCAGCGCAGCGGATTGGAGCAATGGCAAGCAATAAGCGCCAAATGGCAGGGGGCAAGTGATTAAAATGGCGCCAAAAAACGACGCCTCAGGCGTGCAAAATGAAGCCTGGATGGCTTATGTGACCAATGCCTGGTCGCGCACCGTCGCCCAGCCCTTTCTCATCGCCGCCATGACCTCGGCGCTGGCGGCCGGGCCGCTAGTTGTGCTGCAAGTCGCCGCGCCTGTTGTTTCATGGCAAGCGTTTATACCTTTTATTTTTTTTGTGGCCTTGGAAGGCGTTTATACGGCCGTTTGGCTGGCCCGCCCTAATCAGCGCGTACTCAATAAAACAGCCTATCGTGTCGCCGAATTCGTTGTTATTGCCATCATTGTAAGGTTATTGGCCTGGTGGATTAGCGGTGTTTGGCCCACGCTGGCTGATTGGGAAACGTATTTATTTGAGCCATTCAGATTCTTCTTCGAGCCATTTTTCCTGGCCGCCATCGTTCTCGTATTCCTGATGTGGCAATATGCCATCTACACCGGCGCCATGTTTGCCGCTTTGTCCCTGGATACAGCCGAAGCCGCCTATTACGCCGACGCATTTGGCAAGGGCAAGTTAGAAAATCGTCCCATTATCACCAATCGCGGGACTTTGATATCTGGTTTCGTACAGCGCTGGATGTGGGGCGGGCTGGCGTTAGTCGTTTTGGCCGCTTTAAGCACCATAGATTTACTGGCGCAGAGAAATGATTGGTCATTTGTGACGATAGCGCGGCTGCCCATGCCGCCATTAATGCTTTCAGCGTTGATGGTCTATTTTCTAGCCGGTTTTTTGCTGCTCAGTCAAGGACGGCTGGCCCTACTCAATGCCCGCTGGCTTATCAATGGCGTAACAAAGGGCGAGCAGGTGGAGCGAAGCTGGTATCGCTACAGCTTACGCCTGTTGGTTATCATTGGGTTTGTGGCTGCGCTGCTGCCGTTAGGGTCTACCATTGGCTTAAGCCGCATTGTGGCGGCGATTGTGTCGGGGGTAACGGCCGTTGCTGGATTCATCTTGCTTGTTTTCCTGGCATTGCTGGCCTGGCTGCTGCCGGGTCAATCGCCGGATACGGCCGTAACGCCTGCGCCGCCCTTGCCAACTTTAGTCCCCGCCACGCCGCCACCGCCCTTGTCGCCCACCGATGCCGGTGAGACGGCGTCAATGGTTTTTAGTTCGGCATTCTGGGCCGTGGCCATCGTCATGACGATTATTGCCGTCGGCTTTTTCTTGCGCGAACGGGGCTTCCGGCCGAATCGAGAATCGTTCGGGCGATTGTGGGCCGCTTTAGCGCATCTAGCGACTGCTATTTGGCGCGGCCTTACGGCGCAAGCCGCTGCCATCCGACAAACTATTCAAATACGCCGTCCAAATCTTGGCGTAAAAACAAAAATCGCCCAACCGACCTCTTGGCGATTCATTCGGCTCAATGCCCTGTCGCCCCGCGAGCAACTGCGCTATTTCTATCTTTCGACAGTGCGGCGAGCATCTGAGCGCGGGGTGGAGCGAGAGGGAAGCGAGACACCGTTGGAGTACGCGCAAGATTTGAAGGAGAATTGGCCGGACTCGGAAACGGATGTGGAATTATTGACGGATGCGTTTTTGCAAGCGCGTTACAGCGCTGAACCAATTGACAAGCAAGATGTGAATCCGGTGAAACAACATTGGAAACGACTGCGCGCCCGTTTGCGTCCCCGCCGCCTGCCGCCTAAAAGTGATTCCCTGATTGACTGATAAATCTCAGAATTTTCCGAGGAGACACCACGCCGCTGCGCGGCGCCATCAAATGAACGAAAACGGGACACATCTCTTATCTGTGTTCATCCGTGTTAATCCGTGTCCCATTTT